>JALYQL010000242.1 GCA_030855855.1 Bacteroidota bacterium
TGACTGGGTGATTTGATGATTTGGTGACTGGGTGATTAAAAAGTTCAGGTTAACAAACGCAGGATCATTGGGATAAATCAATACGGAATTTAATTTTCATCACCATTGATTTTGTCCCCACTGAAGACGCTTGAGTTCGAAGAGAAAAATGAACTTTTTAATCACCCAGTCACCAAATCACCCAGTCATTAAATCACCTTTTCGAGGATCACTCCCTGTAATAGCCGCTACCGCTGGCTTATTGATCATTGCCAGATAAGTATCTACTTGTCGGAGGAAGAATTTCAATCCTTTTTCCTTCGGAGATTCGAACATCAGGTCGTGGATGTAATCGGTTTCGTCGAAGCGGCCTACTTTGAATTTCGCTTTGGACATTGCGGCGATATAGGTGATTACGGAATCATTATCCGGATTAATATCAATCATGATATCAAATTCCTCACCCACAAAATTGGTAACGATATGATCGGTGGGTTTACCGTACCAGTTATGCGACTTCTTCGGAAAAAAATCGTAATCAACTTTTGAATAAGGAATGTCGGGTTCTTCTTTTGTTTTGTAATAACCGATCGCTTTTACTTTTTTCTTCAGCTCACGCAGGTACAAAACATATTTCTTGAGCAATTCAAAATCTTCTTTCCCGGTAAAAGGAAAAACAATTCCGATAGTTGTAGCGTCGTCAATATTGCAAACGATCTTCTGGCGCGAAACATTTTTTGCTTCACTCCTGATCTGCCTGTTGGCATAAATCGTTTTTATATTGTCAATTATGTCCACTTACTGAAATTGGAAATCGGGAAAATAGAAATTAGGGTTGGTTCACTTATTAATAAGCTGCAAAAGTTCTTCTTCGGAAATAATTCTGACCCCAAGCTTCTCCGCTTTCTTTCTTTTTTCGGGGCCCATATTATCGCCTGCAACAAGATAAGAAGTTTTAGCACTGACGGATCCTGTGTTCTTTCCGCCATTCTGCTCGATGAGGTTTTTAATATCGTCGCGGGAACGGCTGAAAACACCTGAAACCACAAATGTAGATCCTCCCAGCTTCTCGCTGCGATTCGACAATTGTTCTTCAGAAAGCTCAAATTGGAGGCCTGCTTTTTTAAGAATGTTTAACTGATCGATGTTCTTCGGATCAGAAAAATAGTCAAGCAGGCTGTCGGCGAGTATCTCTCCTACTTCACCGACCTGCAGCAGATCTTCGCGCGTAGCATTCATGATCGCGTCCATGCTGCGGAAATGATTCGCTATTTTTTTCGCGGTCGTTTCTCCTACATGACGGATGCCGATAGCGAATAACACGCGTTCAAAAGGCACCTGCTTTGATTCTTCAATTCCTTCCAGCAGGTTGTTGACCGATTTTTCCGCCATACGTTCGAGCGAAAGCAAATCTTCTTTTTTATCCTTCAGGTTGTAAAGATCTGCAAGCGTGTGAATAATTTCCGCTTCAAAAAGCTGGGCGATGGTTTCTGCTCCGAGCGAATCAATATTCATCGCGCGGCGGCCGACAAAATGTTCGATCCTTCCTTTTATCTGCGGCGGGCAGCCATTTTCATTCGGGCAATAATGATTCGCGACATCTTCGCCACGCACGAGTGTTGCATTACATTCCGGACAATGATCAATGTATTTGTGCGGATGAGTTCCGTGTTCACGCTTAGAAAGATCGACACCGATAATTTTCGGAATGATCTCGCCGCCTTTTTCAACGAAGACAATATCACCTTCGCGCACATCGAGCTTTTCAATAATATCGGCATTGTGCAGCGATGCGCGTTTCACAAGCGTTCCGCCCAGCTGCACCGGCTCAAGATTCGCAACAGGAGTAACAGCGCCGGTCCTTCCGACCTGGTAGGTGATGGCGTGCAATTTTGTGGCGACACGTTCTGCTTTAAATTTAAAAGCGATGGCCCAGCGCGGGGATTTTGCGGTAAAGCCAAGCGCGCGCTGTTGTTCGTAGCTGTTCACTTTGATCACTACACCATCGGTATCAAAATCAAGCGTGAACCTTTTCTTATCCCATTTCTCAATAAATTTCTGCACGCCATCAAGCCCTTTTACTTTTTCGGTGTGCTCTGCGACTTTAAATCCCCACACGCGCGCGGCTTCGAGACTTTCAAAATGAGTTTTAAAAGAAATGCCTTCGCCCAATACAGAATACGAATAACAATCCAGCCTGCGCGAAGAAACAACCGACGAATCCTGCATCTTCAATGTTCCCGAAGCAGCATTTCGTGGATTAGCGAGCGGCGCTTCACCGAGTTCTTCTTTTTCTTTATTGATTTTATTAAAAACAGAACGCGGCAAAACAATTTCTCCGCGAATTTCAAAATCACCCGGATGCTGATCTCCTTTCACGCGCAACGGAACACTGCGAATGGTTCTGACATTTGTGGTCACATCATCGCCCTGCACACCATCACCGCGCGTTACACCCTGCACAAACATTCCATTTTCATAGCGCATTCCGATCGCTACGCCATCATACTTTAATTCGCAGACATATTCCGCTTCATCGCCGCCAAGTCCTTTACGCACACGCTCGTCAAAATCGGCGAGCTCTTCCATGCTGTAAGTATTTCCAAGCGACAACATCGGGTAACGATGCTTTACCGTATTAAATTCTTTGGTAATGCCTCCACCTACCCGTTGACTCGGAGAATCGGAAAGCATTAATTCCGGATTTTCTTTTTCAAGCCTGATCAGTTCTTCCAGCAGGAGATCAAATTCATAATCTCCTATGCCGGGCTCCGACAAAACGTAATAACGGTGATTATGCTCCTCTATTTCCCTGCTGAGCTCTTCTATTCTTTTGCTGATCTTATCTTTCATTGGGTACGAAATGCTAATGGTCACGAAAGTACGAAAAAGGGAAATTCAGAATCTGTCGCCACCCCGGAGAAAAAAAGTAAGTGAATATTTGTTGCTTTAAGAAGGAAAAAGCCGCGGGTAGTGATTTATTATTTAATTTTAACAGGCAATTTCTTATACGCACTAATAATATTCAGACTGATGATTCGTATCTCTACATTATTCGCTTGTTTTTTGTTTGCATCGCTTCCGGCAGCCGCACAGCTTAACGGAACAT
>JALYQL010000312.1 GCA_030855855.1 Bacteroidota bacterium
TCTTCGGCAATGTCAAGATAGCTTGCCGTGGTTGTCAGCTTTATCGGTTTCAAGCCTTTTCCACCCGGAAAACCAGCCATGTAAAGCAACTCGCGCGACTTATCCGGGTTGTAAGAAAAACCTTTCAACTTGCTCGCATCATAAGCGTGCATATCGGGCGGAATAAACCCAGCATTGGCGGGCGTTCCGAGATTATAACGGCGATAACGTACAATCTTTTCGCGGTCAATAGCGTAATTAATCGCTTGCCGCACGTATTTGATCCGCAGCGGCGACATTTTTACGATATCACTGTTTTCGTCAATAAAAATTCCGAAATAGTCCGTCTTCAGAAACGGAGCCGAGATCAGCTGTATCTTATCGCTGTACGTCGCTTTCAAACGACCGTCTTTCTCCAGCACTTTTTCTTTGTTGATCGCGTCAATTCCCGAAATCATGTCCAGGTCGCCGCTCATGAACTGGATGAATGCTGCATCCGGATCCTTCACGAATGAAACAGAAATTATATCAAGGTGCGGAAGTTTTGTTCCCATTTCATCCACCTTAAAATAATTCTGATTTTTTTCCAGCACAAGTGAAATTTTATCCTTCCAGAATTTCAGCTGAAACGGACCCGTTCCTACCGGATGAATTCCGAAATCACGTTTATAAAACTGCACCACTTCCTTCGGCACCACAGAAAAATATTTCATCGTCAGTATTCCGAGGAATGGCTGAAATGGTTTTTTCAAACGTATCACCAGCGTCGAATCATCCAGCGATTTGATAGCAGGAATTTCAGAGTTGAATTCCATATCAATTCCATCTACCAGCGTCGAAGCATTCGATATCTGCTTGTCAAACAAACGCCCGAAGCTGAACACAAAATCCGAAGCCGTTACTTTTCGTCCTTTACCACCCTGAAATTGCGGATTATCATGAAAAACCACATCCGTACGCAGGTGAAACGTGTATTCCATGCCATCATCCGTAACATTCCATGATTTCGCCAGGCAAGGTTTAACCTGCAATGCAGTATCCATTTCCACCAGTCCGTTATAAATCTGGCTCAGCGCCCAGTTATTTTCAAACGAGCCCGCCAGGGCCGGATCCAGCGAAGTCACATCCCCCAGTTCATTAAACCTGAAAACCTGCCGCGAATCCTTCACTTCATCGCCCCCACCACAATTCATCAAAAACAGCGAAACACTTGAAAATAAGGCAAGCAGGAGTATATATTTTTTCATTTTACAGACACGATTTAGCAGTAACAAGTGTACCGCTTTCATTGCCGCCTTTGTATACCAGCAGGCTTGTGGTTTTAAACAGGGTTATTAACATACAATTATGCAGGAAAACTGTTGGTTTCTTCGGGAAATAGCAGTGAAATTTCAGCGGCAGGGGCAGGAAAAAAGTGGCAGCGGCAGGGAAAAAAGGAAGTCAGGAAATGAGAAATGGGAAAATAGGTTCAGGGAAATCTCTGTAAACTCTGTGACTGTGTGAGCAATGTTTTGAGGGCGTGTCCCTCCTGCGTCGGGTCAGGCTATCCGCTGCAAGTCCTTTTTATAATTGTCATCCTTCTGCTGTCGCTCAGGATCACAATTATAAAAGAGGGCTTTCCGCTACTATCCTTCACGCAAAAAAATAATCTCAGTTGAAAAGCATTACACCGAAAGAAAACCCGGAATTGGTAATTGGTAATCAGGCACCGAAGGCGTCCCCTTGGGATAATCCGGTAATTATTATCCTGCCACTTGAATTGCTACCTTTGCACCCAATGAAATCGGTCGCGTTCCACACTTTAGGCTGCAAGCTCAACTTTTCGGAAACATCTGCTATCGGCCGCCAGCTTACTCAAGCGGGCTATGAGAAGAAAGAATTCTCAGAAGGAGCCGATGTGTATGTAGTGAATACATGCTCCGTTACCGAAAATGCTGATCGCGAATGCCGTAAAATTGTGCGCGACGCGTTGCATATTTCTCCTGATGCTTTTGTGGTCATCATTGGCTGCTTTGCACAGCTTAAGCCAAAAGAAATTGCCGCCATCGAAGGTGTCGATCTTGTGCTGGGCGCTTCAGAAAAGTTCAATCTCGTCAGCTATCTCGAAAATATTCAGAAACGTGAACATGCCGATGTGCATGCCTGCGAAATTGAAGAAGCAAATTTCTTCGTCGACGCCTGGTCGTTCGGCGATCGTACGCGTGCGTTCCTGAAAGTGCAGGATGGCTGCGATTATACCTGTGCCTTCTGCACCATTCCGCTTGCACGCGGCAAAAGTCGCAGCGACACCATTGAAAATGTGCTGAAAAATGCGCGTCACGTTGCCTCGCTCGGCACAAAAGAGATTGTGCTCACAGGAGTGAATCTCGGCGATTTCGGAAAAGGAATGAATGGCGGCAGAACCAAAGACGAAGATTTCTTTGAGCTGGTTCAGGCGCTGGACGAAGTAGATGGCATTGAACGCATCCGCATTTCCAGCATCGAACCGAATTTGTTGAAAGACGAAATTATTGAATTCGTTTCCCGCTCCAAACGTTTTGTGCCTCATTTTCATATTCCGCTGCAATCCGGAAGCGATAAAATCCTGAAAGCAATGCGCCGTCGTTATTTGCGCGAATTGTATTCAGAACGTGTTGCAAAAATAAAATCGCTCATGCCGCATTGCTGCATCGGTGTCGATGTTATTGTCGGATTCCCCGGCGAAACAGAAGAAGATTTTCTTGAAACCTACAATTTCCTCAACCAGCTGGATATTTCTTACCTGCACGTATTCACTTATTCCGAGCGTCCGAATACCGATGCGGTTGAAATGGAAGGCGTTGTTCCAGTTCATGAACGCCGCAGGAGAAATAAAATGCTGCGCATCCTTTCCGAAAAAAAGCTGCGTCATTTTTATTCTGAGCATGAAAGCAGCGAACGCCCTGTATTATTCGAACACGAAAACCGCGACGGAAAAATGCATGGCCACACCGATAATTACATCAAAGTGAAATTTCCATTCGATGAAAAGCTGGCGAATACGATTGTAGATGTTCAGCTCAACAAAGTAGAAACGGATGGAACAGTTGGTATTGAATTGCTGGCTGTTTTGAAATAGAAACATTTACTTAAAACTGTTTATTGCCACAAAGGCACAAAGGCACGAAGAAAAAAACAACTAAACTCATTCGCGCAAATGAGCGTAATCGCAGCAAAATAAAGAATTGCCACCAATCCGGATAGCCATCGGGAACAAAGGCACAAAGAAAAAAACAACTAAACTCATTCACCCAATCAGCGTAATCGCAGCAAAATAAAGAATTGCCACTAAGACACAAAGGCACCAATAAAATCCCGACCACCTCTCCGAACTAAAAACTCCGAACTAAAAACTAAATATGTATCCAACAATATACGACGCTGTAAAAGACATTTTCGGGATCAGCATTACACATTTAAAATTGCTGCAGAGCTTCGGCTTTTTTGTTGCCATCTCGTTTTTACTTTGTGCGTGGGTTTTTGCGAAAGAATTAAACCGTAAAGAACGACAAGGACATTTTAAGGCCGCTTTCAGGAAAGTTGTAAAAGGACTTGCTGCTACGAAATCAGAGCTTACAGCACAGTTTATTTTTGGTTTTGTAGTTGGGTTCAAAGTCATCGGAAGCTTTACCGATTACAAAACTTTCAGCATCGATCCGCGGGCATGGACACTTTCAACGCAGGGAAGCCTTATTTCAGGGGTCGCTGTTGGACTGGCGCTTGCTTTCTATCGTTACAAACAATCAGAAAAGCAACGATTAAAAGATCCGATTGAAGTAGAAGAAAAATCCTGGGCCGGCGATCACGTTGGAAACATGACTTTAGTTGCCGCGTTCTTTGGTTTCCTCGGTGCGAAAATATTTCACATCCTTGAAAATTTCGGAAGCTTCCTGGATGATCCGATGGACATGCTTTTTTCTTTCAGCGGTCTTACCATGTATGGCGGACTGATTTTAGGCGGCGCGGCAGTTTTGGTTTACGCAAAGAAACAAGGCTTTAATATTTTTCATGTTATGGACGCATGTGCGCCGGGATTATTTCTTGCGTATGGCGTTGGTCGCTTAGGCTGCCAGGTTTCCGGCGATGGCGATTGGGGAATTGTAAATCTTAAACCGAAACCGGGTTGGCTAAGCTGGCTGCCGGATTGGTTCTGGGCATATGATTATCCGAATAATGTGAATAATGCAACAAATCCATATCCTGATCCGGAATCTGCTGAACATGCCAGCGCACAAATGAGAACATTTGTAGAACAAATAGCTGATCCGAACAGGATTCACCTCATCGATCCGGTTTACCCTACTCCATTGTACGAAGCGATCGTAAATATTTTATTCTTTGCCATTCTCTGGTCGCAGCGCAAAAAGTTTGTTTCACCGGGCGCATTATTTTCCGTGTATTTAATTTTCAACGGGCTCGAACGTTTCCTTATCGAATTGATCCGCGTAAATACTACGCTGTTCGAAATCGGTTCGTATCACGTCACACAAGCCGAGATCATAGCGCTTTGTTTGTTTACACTCGGCGTAATCGGTTTGATCTGGACAAAAAAACGGGCCAAAACAATTCTCGTTTAAACAATGCCGGCACAAGATGAAATGCTTTCTTCCGATGAATTACGCATCATGTGCGAACACGTTCAGGTGCTCAGCATGCGCATCGGAAAATTCATTGCAGGCGAACGGAAGAAATTAAAACCTTCCGATATTGTAGAGAAAGCCTCTTCCGATTTTGTTTCGTACGTCGATAAAACTTCAGAGAAATATTTCGTGGAAGGTTTAAAAGAAATATTTCCATCAGCCGGATTTATCGCTGAGGAAGATTCCACTTTAAAAAAAGAAGAGCGCTACAACTGGGTTATTGATCCTTTGGACGGCACTACAAATTACCTGCATGGTGTTCCCGTATTCGCGACATCCGTTGCGCTGATCGAAAACGGCAAGGCAATCCTCGGAGTAATTTTCGAGATCAATATGGCAGAATGTTTTTATGCGTGGAAAGATGGCGGCGCGTGGCTGAACGGTGAAAAGATTTCTGTTTCGAAAGCCACTTCCCTGAAAGGTTCGCTGGTGGCAACAGGTTTTGTCTACCAGGCACAATCGTGGCACGACAAATACATCGCATTGTTTTCTGATGTGCAGAAATCATCCGTTGGTTTACGCCGTCTTGGCTCAGCAGCTACTGATATTGCGTATGTAGCGTGCGGAAGATTTGATGCCTATTATGAATACGGAATACACGCGTGGGATGTTGCGGCTGGCGCAATTCTCGTTCAGGAAGCGGGTGGAATTGTCACAGATTTTGGTGGTGGCGATGACTTTATTTTCAGCAGGAAATTTGTTTGCGGGAATAAACAAGTGCATGATGAGCTGCTTCCAAAGATTAAGAATTATTTGAAATAAATACAGCCACAAAACTGTCTGCCTTAACAAATCCGCGCATGGGCAGTAAGGGGCACAAAGAAATAAGATCATGACAAAACTGAAATTATCACGTCCGCTTGCATTTATTGACCTGGAAACAACAGGCATCAATGTTGCTTCCGACCGGATCGTTGAGATTGCAATCCTCAAATTATTTCCGAATGGCGATAAGGAGATGAAATGCATGCGCATTAATCCGACAATTCCTATTCCGCCTTTCATCACCAATATCATTCACATTACGAATGAAGATGTGAAGGACAGCCCGACATTTAAAGATTCAGCGAACATGCTGTATCAATACATTGCCGGCTGCGATATTGCAGGATACAATTCAAATAAGTTCGATGTTCCTTTGCTTGCCGAGGAATTTTTGCGTGCCGGAGTTGAATTTGAAGTCAGCAAGATCAAGCTGGTTGATGTGCAGAATATCTTTCACAAGATGGAGCAGCGTACGCTTTCCGCCGCTTATAAATTTTATTGCGGATTAGATCTCGTAAACGCACACAGCGCCGACGCCGATATAGAAGCCACGTGGGCAATCCTCGAAGCACAGATCGAACGTTATCCTGAATTGAAAAACGATGTTGATTTTCTGCACGAGTTTTCATCACGCTCACAAAATGTAGATCTCGCCGGAAGAATTGTGCTGAACGATAAAGGAATTCCCTGCTTCAGCTTTGGCAAGCATAACGGAAAACCCGTGATTGAAATTTTTGAAAAAGAACCATCGTATTACAACTGGATGATGAATGGCGATTTTCCACTGTACACGAAAAAAGTGTTGACACAGTTGAGATTGCAGATGAAAAAATAATTACCGGATTATCCCAAGGAGACGCCTTCGGTGCCGGATTACAGATTACAGATTACAGATTGAAATAAGCTATAATGAAGGTTGCAATTATTTCTTTTTTGTTGATTGCTTTTTGTTCTTGTCGGGAAGAACAGAAAGAATTCGGTTGTGGTACTTATGACAGGAATTTACAGGATACTTTCAGAATCAGAAAAAGTGTGGGTGCTGCTCTTTTCAAAGCGAATTGTGCATCGTGTCATAATCCCGACTCCAGAAAATCAACCGGCCCCGGATTACGGTGCGCCACCAGCAGGATGCCTGCAGGAACCTGGAAATATGAATGGGTAAAAAACAGCACGAAACTTATAGCGAGCGGAGATGCGTATGCAACTAAAATTTTCAATGATTATAATAAAAGCATACAGACCCGTTTTCCGGATATGACAAATGAGCAAATAGATTCAATCTTTGCCTGGATTGATGAAAGTTATCCTTGCAGGTAAGTTTTGCCACCAAGGCACCAAGAAAACAATTACCAGATCACCAGATCACCAAATCACCAAATTCCCCATGAAAATTATTTGCATCGGAAGAAATTATGCTGAGCACGCTAAGGAAATGAATGCTCCTGTTCCTGCAGAGCCGGTTGTGTTCATGAAACCTGAAACTGCTTTGCTGCAGAAAAATCTGCCTTTTTATTATCCTGAATTTTCTAAAGACATTCACCATGAAGTGGAATTGGTTTTGAAAATTTCGAAGATGGGCCGGCATATTGAACCGATGTTTGCGAACCGTTATTATGATGAGATTGGGATCGGGATTGATTTTACTGCGCGCGATATACAGGCGAAATGTAAAGAGAAAGGATTGCCGTGGGAAAAAGCAAAATCATTTGACCACTCTGCTCCTATTGGGAAGTTTTTACCGAAGGCGCGATTTCCGCTAATGGATGATATTCATTTTCATCTCGATGTCAATGGTAAAAAGGTGCAGCAGGGAACTACAGAAGATCTTTTATTCTCATTTGACATCCTGATTGCGCACATATCAAAGTTCTTCACGCTTAAAAAAGGTGATCTGATCTTTACGGGAACGCCTGAAG
>JALYQL010000043.1 GCA_030855855.1 Bacteroidota bacterium
TTTTTCCAGTTACTTAATTTCCCTTTACCTTCGGAGAGCATGAAATATTTAATTGCAGGCCTCGGCAACATCGGTGATGAGTATGAAGGAACACGTCACAACATCGGGTTTTCTGTGCTTGATAAAATTGCTGCGGGTGCAAATCTTTCTTTTCGTCACGACCGTCATGCGTATGTGACAGAATATAAATTCAAAGGCCGCAATTTTATTCTTATCAAGCCCACGACATTCATGAATCTCAGCGGAAAAGCGATCCAGTACTGGATGCAGACGGAAAAAATAGCTGTGGAAAATTTGCTGGTGATCACCGACGATCTTGCATTGCCTTTCGGCACAATCCGCATCAAAGCAAAAGGTGGCGCTGGCGGACATAACGGGCTTACACATATTGAACAGACATTGAACACGCAGGAATATGTACGTCTGCGTTTTGGTGTGGGCAATGATTTTCCGAAAGGAAGACAGGTGGAATATGTGTTGGGGAAATGGAATGAAGAGCAGAAAAAAGCGCTCGATGAACGTTTGGATAAATGTGCGGATGCAATCCGTGCGTTTGGAACAATTGGCTTAGGATTGACGATGACGAATTTTAATGGAAAATAAAATGTGCAGATATGCGAATGTGCAAATGATGTTATAGCGAGCAGATTCTTCGTGCCTTGGTGCCTTGGTGGCAAACACGCTGCATGAAAATGATTTCTGAAACCGACAATGCAAAAAATCACCACATATATTTTTACCGTGCCTTTGTGCCTTTGTGCCTTTGTGGCGATTCAACAATTGCAATAAAATGCTCCTGAAAAATGCAAAAAATCACCACATATATTTTTTCCGGACTTGGTGTTGATGAACGTGTATTTAAGCGTATTCATTTTCCGGAGAATGTGGAAGTGCATTTTGTGAAATGGAAACAGCCGGTTCGTTACAATGAAAATATTGACGATTATATTTCAAGGCTTACAGAAATAAAAAAAGATCAGCCGGTGGTTTTGATCGGACTTTCATTCGGTGGAATAATTGCACAGGAAGTTGCAGCAAAAATAAATCCGGCGATGACAATAATCATATCAAGCCTCTCTTCATCAAAGGAGCTTCCCTGGTATTTTAAGCTCTTCGGGCGTTTGTATCTTGATCGTATAACGCCATTCCGCTTTTTCAAATTTCCGAATTTTATAACCAACCGGATCTTCGGTGCAAAAACGAGAGAAGATAAAAATCTGCTGCAACAGATAGTCAGGGAATCGGATAATAAAATAGTGCGATGGTCAGTAAGACAAGTGTTGGGCTGGAAAAGCAAACCCGGTATTTCCGTCTTTCATATCCACGGCACAAAGGACAGGTTGCTTCCGCTAAAAAATAAAAATGTGAATGTGAAAATAGAAGGTGGCGGACATTTTATGGTTTTCAATAAAGCGAAAGAAATTGAAATTATATTAAGAAATGCGCTTTCAAAAATCTAATTCAATTTTATCCAACCTTCATTTACCGTGACATAATAAGGCGATCCGGGACTTCCAACGGCTGAATTACTTGTAGCAAATTTTTGCGAAGTTGCTACCCACATCATATCGCTTGAGCCTAATTCTATCCAGCATTTTTTCTCTTTTCGGTAGAATAGCAAATTGTATAAATAAAATTTCTTGCCATATCTCTGATAATGCGTAAGCAATAGTTTTATACCAGTAGAATCTGTTAATGGAATTATCGTGGTTTCAAATTCTATTTCTGCTTTATAGTCAAAATCCAATTTTATCTGTTTTGACCCTACCGTAATGCTGGTAAGATTAATTTCAATTGGAGTCTTTAATGGAAACGAATCAACAGAATAAGTTGAAAACGGTCCATAAACAGCCAAAGAGTCCGGACAATCAACTTGTGAAAAACAACAAACCGGGAGCAGAAAAATATAGAAAGTCAATATCTTTTTTTTCATAATTATTTTTCAATAGTTATGCTTCATAATGAAGAACTCATTAAAAAGATACAGCTTTTGTGACCGAAGAATTATAATTTAATTTTTAGCCCCGATTGCAGCAAGCTACCATGTAGCGCGAAAAGCGGGAAAAAGCTCCCGATCTTTTACCATCTGAATCTGTAATCTGTAATTGGTAATCCGGTAATTGGTAATCATCTGCACATCATCTCTTCACCCTCGCCGCCGCATGCGCCTGGTATTCTCTCGGAGTTTTTCCTGTTACTTTCCGGAATACACGATTGAAATGAGAAACATTTCCAAAGCCACACGAATAAGCGATCTCGGCAATTAATTTATCATCCGGCGTTTTTAATTTGCGACAGGCTTTCTCTACACGCACTTCATTTAAAAAAGTAACATACGTTTTTCTTGTGTGTTTTTTAAAGAAGCGACAAAATGCTTCCGGTGTCATGTGCACAACTTCAGCCGCATCGCTCACGCTGACTTCCTTATCAAAATTCTTCAGTGTAAAATCAAAGATCGCGTGCATGCGTGTTCCTTCTTTTTCAGAAAGGTCGGGGCCAACTTCTTCATCCGATAACGGAAAATGCTGGCTGTGATTTAAAACCTGCTCGATGAGCTGTAAGAAAGCAGTTAATTTAGGCAAGCCCTGCTGCACGCGCACGCGCAAAAACGCTTCTGTCATGGCGACATAATCGGTAGGCTCAATGCGAAAACCTTTTACAGAACGCACCGCGAATTGTTTGAGCTTTTCCAATTCAGGAACAGACATTAAATTCTGCCGCGTTTCAGAAACATCGAAATAAACAGAGATCGATTGCGCCTTGAGCCAGTTTTTATTCTGAAAATAAACCGGATCGCAGCGAAACACATGCGGCTGATTTGGCCCGAACCAATAAATATCCCCCGATCCGAAATGGCCCGTGTAATTTCCCGCAAGCAACGTTCCTTCTCCTTTTAAGATCCACGTAAGCTGCACTTCCTGGTGTTGATGTAAATACGTATAAAAATGCGGTTGAATTTCCTCTTCAACAACAATCGAAGCCTCGCCGGGAATCGGAATTTTAAACGGTAATGCTTTCATTGTACTAATGATATTATACGCTGAACCGGTGGGATATTGGTCGGATCAGAGTATAATTTTAGCTCTTTAGGTCAAGAAATGCAAATATTTTGCAAAAGGATACGAAAAACGAAAGGAAGACGAAAGTACGAAAGTGTGCTGTCGAAGCAAGGCTGTGCGGATGTAGACTGTGGTAGAGTCAGAAACGAATGAGGCGAAAACGTATGGAAACGAAAAAGG
>JALYQL010000329.1 GCA_030855855.1 Bacteroidota bacterium
AAATTTTAAAACGGTTGTATGCTATCATCCGTCAATGTGTTGATGCTGTTAAAAACGGAGATCATGCATTCGCTTACCGGACGTATTGCAGGATGATGATCGAATTGAAAAATGAATTTATTCCGGAGAGTGTACTGAGCGAAATTGTTTATTGAGAGATCGTGTTGCATTGTTTTTCCGCAAATGACGCGCAGAATTGGTAATTGGTAATTCAGTAATTGGTAATTAACTGCATCGCTTCCTTCACATCATGCACCCGCAAGATCTTCGCCCCTTTCTGCAACGCGATCTTATTCACTTCAATCGTTCCTGCCAATGCTTCTTTTTTTTCTCCGCCGTATAATTTCGTGATCATCGATTTGCGTGATAAGCCGGCCAGCACCGGAAAACCCATTGCCGTAAATACTTCAAGCGAATTCAGCAATTGATAATTATGCTCCAGCGTTTTTCCGAAACCAAATCCGGGATCGGGAATAATTTGTTTCACACCTGCTGCTTGCAGCAAAACAATCCGTTCTTCAAAAAACTGCTTCACCTCCTCCACTACATTTTCATATTCCGGATTTTTCTGCATCGTTTCGGGTGTTCCTTTAATATGCATAAGCACATAAGGAACGTTCAGTCGGCCTACGGTTTCAAACATTTTGTCGTCGAGTGTGCCGCCGGAAATATCATTTATGATGTGAGCCCCTGCCTCCACAGCTTTTTCTGCGATCCCGCTCCGGTACGTATCGACTGACAAAATCGTATCGGGGAAATTTGATCTTAACAACGGAATAATTGCTTTCATCCGCTCCCACTCCTCATTTGCCGAAACGGAATGCGCTCCCGGTCGTGTCGAAACGGCTCCGATATCAATGATTCTCGCTCCGTCAGCCACCATTTCTGCGGCATGTTTCAAGGCATTTTCAGCTGAATTGAACTTGCCGCCGTCGTAAAATGAATCGGGAGTGAGATTTAAAATTCCCATAATTACCGGCCGCGAAAGATCCAGCGACAGGTTTCCGCAAAACAGGTGTAATTGTGTATCTTGGGCCTTCATTTGTTGAGTATGACAAACACGTCGAAACAGTACGACGCAAGTATAGCCATCTGCAGGGATATCTTCGCTAAAAAACTTCGCGATTATGGTACTTCATGGCGCATGTTCCGGATTTCTTCCATCACCGACCAGGTTTTCATCAAAGCCCAGCGTATTCGTACGATCGAGCAGAACGGAAACCAGAAAGTGGCTGACGATATCCGTGGCGAATATATCGGAATGGTAAATTATTCCATCATCGCTTTAATTCAAATGGAATTGAAAGATGATAAGCGGATGGAGCTTCCTGTTGAAGAAACGCAGCAACTTTATGCTAAATATGCAGCTGCGGCAAAGTCTTTGATGGAAGACAAGAATCACGATTACGGTGAAGCGTGGAGGGACATGCGGTTGAGCAGCCTTACCGATCTGATACTTGTAAAACTGTTGAGAATCAAACAAATCGAAGACAACGAAGGCACCACTGTCATCTCCGAAGGCATTGATGCCAACTATTTCGACATAATCAATTACGCTATATTTGCGCTGATCCGTCTCTCTGAAGGCCACTAAACTATGGGATTTATAAAAAGCCGTCTTTTCCGCTTCATCGCCTCCCTCGGGCTTGCCGCTTTGTTCTTCTTCCTTTGCCCGCCCTGCTTCAGCAGAATGTGGCTCGGCATCGTGCTGGCGTTGCTGGTGATCATTATCAATTTCAATACTTTTTTCGCGCGGTTTTCGTGGCTGACGCATATCTGCCGTTTACTTGTTGGCGGACTTTTTATTTTTTCCGGTTTTATCAAAGCGAATGATCCTGTCGGATTCGGAATTAAGCTGGATGAATATTTTGGCGTTTTCCAGGAAGGATTCAGCTGTGATCTGCAGGTGCACAAAGAGAGCATTGGCGGAATTCCATGCGTGCCGCCTGCTAAACCTAAAGAAGCAGACGAAGCAACTGCAAAGCTCGAAGCAGAAAAAGCTGCAAAAGAATTAGCGGCGAAACAAGCGACGTTCCAATATAAAATGTGGGAATTTTTCCGCGAGCATTCCGTAGCCCTTGCCATCATTATATGCGGATTTGAAATGGCGCTCGGACTTTTTCTCTTGCTGGGTGTTCAAGTACGCTGGACATTACTGCTGCTTTTGGCAATGATCGTCTTCTTCGCTTTCCTCACTTTCTATTCCGCATGCTGCAATAAAGTAAACACGTGCGGATGTTTCGGCGACGCGATTGTGCTTACTCCATGGGAATCATTCTGGAAAGATCTGATCTTGTTAATTCTGATCTCCGTCATATTTGTGGGGGAACAAAATGTAAAAAATCTTTTTAAAAATCAGATTGTACTGGCAGGAATTGCCGCTATCGGATTATTCCTCTCCTTCGCTTTCCCTGTTTACACGTATCGCCATCTTCCGGTCATTGATTTCCGTCCATATAAAATCGGAACAAATCTCTGGAATGCGACACAACAGAAAGACCCTAAAGCAACAGGCTGTGTAACGGATTCGACATTCATGGAATTCTATATGTTCCATGGCACAGACAGCACTGGACCGTTCAAAATGTTCACCATGGCTAATTATCCTGACAGCACATGGCATTTCTATTGTCGTTTTGATAATGTGATACGGAAAGGAACCTGCGGCGCGACGATTGCGGATTTTAATATTTCTGATCCGGAAACCGGCAACAACCTCAACGATTCACTTTTGCATCGTGAAGGAATTCAATTCATGCTTATCATGTACGATATTAATAAAGCTGACCGCGAAGTGATGGCCAGAATAAATACGTTCTATGATGCCTGCCAGAAAAACGGTACTCCTTTTAACGCACTTTCACCTGCTGGTTACGATGAGACTATTGCTTTCCGTACTGAAACCGGCGCAAAATACCCGATGCTGAATGTGGATCAGACTGCTCTGAAAACGATTATCCGTTCTAACCCCGGATTGATGATGTTGAAAGATGGTGTAGTCACTGCGATGTGGCATGCCAACGATTTCCCGGTTTACGAAGACGTCATCAAGAAATACAAATAGTAGAATTAACCCTGAGTGATCAAATTTATTATCAAGCGTGTACTTTACGGGTTCCTCGTGTTATTCGGGGTAATCACTACTGTATTCCTTCTTTTTAATGTGCTTCCCGGCGATCCGGCGCGTATGCGTTTGGGACAACATACCGATGAAAAATCGCTCGAGATCATCCGCAAAGATTTAAACCTGAATCTTCCACTGCACAGGCAATACCTGATGTTCCTGAATGATCTTTCGTTTTTTTCCATTCACAATGTGAAAGACAGCACGAATAATTTTTATCTCGACACAACGAAGTACGGACATCCTTCTAAAATTGTGAGCGTTGGGGAACAGAAAGCTGTATTTGTAAAAGCGCCTTATCTGCGGCGTTCCTACATCACCCAACGACCGGTGTGGGATATTATTAAACGTGCTTTTCCCGCAACGGTAGTGCTTGCGCTTACTGCCATTCTTTTTGCGTCGTTCTTCGGGATCATGTTCGGGATTTTAAGTTCGCTTTATAAAAATTCATTCTGGGACAGACTGGTTTCCGTGATCTCCACTTTAGGAATGGCAGGACCTTCGTTCTTCTTCGCGCTGATTATTTCATGGCTTTTCGGTTACGTGTGGCACGACTGGACGGGGCTGAAAAATCTGGGCAGCTTATACACGCCGAACGTTTACACCGGTGAAGATGATCTTGCGCTGAGAAATTTAATTCTGCCTGCATTTACTTTAGGAATCCGCCCGCTCGCGTTGATTATTCAGCTCACACGAAGCTCGATGCTTGAAGTAATGTCGATGGATTACATCCGCACCGCGCGGGCAAAAGGATTAAGTAATTTCAAAGTAATCGTAAAGCACGCATTAAAGAATGCACTGAATCCTGTTATCACCGCTATTTCAGGCTGGTTTGCGGGATTAATGGCCGGGGCTGCTTTTGTGGAAGCTGTCTTTGACTGGAAAGGAATCGGGAATGCAGTTGTGGAAGCGCTCTTAAATTACGATCTTCCCGTAGTAATGGGAAGCACCCTGATCTTCTCCACGTGTTTCGTAGCCATCAATATCATTGTCGACATTGTGTATGCGGTATTGGATCCACGGGTGAGATTGCAGTGATTGCTGATTACCAATTACCGAATTACCAATTACAGAATTACAGATTACAGATTAAAAAACAGAACACGGATGGCAGGGATAAGGCGGATAAAAAC
>JALYQL010000363.1 GCA_030855855.1 Bacteroidota bacterium
AAAATGTCAATAAGAGCAAAAGGAGAAATACGTATAAGAGCAATAGCATCATCGCCATTAAAATACAACACATTCGGCCCACCACCAGAATTGTATTGTGGAGGTCCGACCTGATCGGCCATAGCGAGTAACGCAGGATCGCAAAATGCACCATTCACATCGGGAGTCGCTTGACCGTTCACTACCACCCAAACATCGTACGGTTGAATCGTTCCTGTTAAATTGAGGCTATCCACAGGAGTTGGCGAGCCATTTGAATAACGGATGAGTTTGTAATTGCTCAATGCAATCGGATTTGCAGTCGGATTATAAATTTCGATTGCTTTGCTGTGTGAAGATCCTTCAACATATTCGGAGATGAAAAGTTCAGAACATTGCGCATTTACAAATGTCACTGAGCCCAACGAAAGGATCGCGAGTAGAATTTTTTTCATTTGAATTTTTGGGTGTAGTTTGACCTGGAATCAGCCCTGGTTTCAGCGACAATCCGCCTGTAGGTTTTCAGCACTGATTTGATGAGGCAAAAGTAACCCGAAAATCAGCCCGACGCAAGGCAAAACGGGCGGTTGTGCATAAAATGAGGTTTTGTTAATAGCCGGGACATCTCATTTTAACAGGCAAATTCAAAATCCAAGATTCAAAATTGGGTATTCAAGATTCAAAATCGGGGAATTACAGGCTTGGCGACCACGATTAACAGTTCTGTCAGGGCCTGGTCGCGATCCTTAAATTTTGAATTTTGAATTTTTGAATCTTGAATTCGGCTACTTTTGCACGAGTTTTTTAACAATAATCAGCCAAAACCATGAATAAAGGACCTGTTTCCCAGTTTGTCGACCATCATTACCGTCACTTTAATGCCGCAGCCCTGAAAGATGCTGCCAAAGGCTATGAAACACATTTGCTGGAAGGCGGAAAAATGCTGGTTTCGCTCGCTGGAGCAATGAGCACGGCCGAATTAGGTTTGTCGCTTGCCGAAATGATCCGCCAGGATAAAATCGCGATCATTTCCTGTACCGGGGCTAACCTGGAAGAAGATCTGATGAACCTCGTTGCGCATTCACATTATAAGCGTGTGCCGAATTACCGTGACCTTACACCGCAGGATGAATGGGAATTGCTCGAAAAAGGAATGAACCGTGTAACTGATACATGCATTCCGGAAGAAGAAGCTTTCCGTCGTTTGCAAAAACATATTGTGGAATTGTGGAAAGACGCCGATAAAAAAGGCGAACGTTATTTCCCGCATGAGTTCATGTATAAAATGATCCTCAGCGGCGTGCTGAAACAGTATTATGAGATCGATCCGAAAAATTCATGGATGATCGCAGCGGCTGAAAAAAATCTGCCGATCATTTGCCCGGGCTGGGAAGATTCCACAATGGGAAATATTTTCGCTTCATACGTTATTAAAGGTGAAATGAATCCGACCACTACCAAAGGTGGAATTGAATACATGGTGTGGCTGGCCGATTGGTACAGAAAAAATTCTTCCGGTAAAGGCGTTGGTTTTTTCCAGATCGGTGGTGGTATCGCGGGAGATTTTCCGATATGCGTGGTGCCGATGATGTACCAGGATTTAGAATGGCATGATGTTCCTTTCTGGTCATATTTCTGCCAGATTTCTGATTCTACAACATCTTACGGTTCTTATTCAGGCGCTGTCCCGAATGAAAAGATTACGTGGGGGAAATTGGATATTAATACGCCGAAATTTATTGTGGAATCGGACGCAACGATTGTAGTGCCGTTGATTTTTGCGTGGATTCTTGGGTGGTAATGGAAGGGATTTAATATTCAAGATTGAAAATTAAAGCCGGTTGAGAGACTGGCTTTTTTAAATTATTATTTTTTACTAATCGAATAAAGTGAAAATCATAGAAGTTGATATTAAAACCCCCAAAGACAATTTGCTTCCTGCAGTTGTTATGAATAAATTGGGGAAACATGTGGTAATTGCCGGTAAAAATGGTGCGGGCAAAACACGCCTGCTTAATTTAATCAGGTACACGTTAAATATTTATCCAAATAAAAAACAAGAAGCGAATTGGAAAGCCGGAATTCAACAAAGAGGGATTGAAAACACTCTTGGAGAACAACAGGCTTTATTAGCAAAGAATCAATTAATACTTGATTCGGAAAAAAAAGAAGATCATTTTTATTTTATAGATCTTTTTCCACGCAATTTTAATTTAAAAATTCATTTCGATAGCAGCCCGAATGAATTAGAAAACGCTTATAGATATTATAAAGAATTTGACTTTCAACATGAACGCTGGGCGACTAATGAATCACCTGCCTTGTGTTATCTGGCTTACGTTCAAAATCATTATTTTGAAGCCTTATATCAAAACGAAAAATATCCGAATCAATTAAATGAAAGCATAGTTGCTGAATACAATGCTTTGCAGGCTCTATTAGAAATATTTTTAGAAACTAGACTAGAAAGAGATAGTGATGGTTCAGGTGGTTTTATGCTGTTTGGACGCAAACAAGGAGCAAGTGATGAACTGTCGAACGGTCAAAAGGTATTACTTCATATTTGTCTTGTACTCCATGCAAAAGGGTTGAATATACATGGCCTGATTTTATTTGTTGATGAGCCAGAAAATCATTTGCATCCGGCAATATTAATTGAAACGATCAATAAAATATCCCAACTTGTTTCTAATGGCCAATTATGGATTGCTACCCATTCCGTGAACCTTGTTGCCCACCTACAAGACGCATCACTTTTTTATATGAAGAATGGCAAAATACAATCCGCGTATAAAAATCCAGAATCAATAGTAAATGGTCTATTGGGGAATAAGGCTGAACAACAAAAATTGACAGATTTTATTGCAATGCCATTTCGTTATACAGAAATGAAATTTGCTGAGGAGTGTTTGGAAAGTGCAATCGTTGTAATGACAACAGATAATGACAAACAAACAAAACAAGTTCGAGAAGTAATAAAAAATTATTCTGAAATCAAGGGAGCTATTAAAGTTTTGGATTTCGGTGCAGGGAAAGGGAGATTAATTTCAAACATTGACTCAAATGAGAAAAATCATGGTACTAAAACTAACGAATGGTTGGATTATGTTGCCTATGACTTTTATAAAACTGATGCTGAAGAATGTAAGTTTTATATTTCCCAGGTTTATAGCGACTCAACTTGTAGATATTACAATAATATTGATGAAATAGAAAAGGAATTAGGAAATCAAGTTTTCGATTTTGTTATTCTACTGAATGTTTTTCATGAAATGAACCCAAATTCATGGTTGGAGAATTTTGCTAAAGGAGGGAAATTAGATGCAATTTTGAAGCCAAATGGCTATATTCTTATTGTTGAGCACCAAATTTTGCATTATGGAGAACAAACCCCTGACTTCGGATTTTTAATGTTTGATCAACCAGAATTCGAAATTTTTTTTCAGGTAAGTGTAAAGAATGAAAAAGACTATTTTGTCTATACCGACAAAAATAATCCAAAGCTTAAGGCGCATTGCATCCATAGAAAATTTATCGGAAATGTGAATGAGGAATCGAAAACAAAGGCAATTAAAGAATTACGAGATCATTCGATGAGAGAAATTGAAAATATTAGAAATAAAAAACTAACTGGTGCTGAGAATGGAAGGTTATTCGGGTTTTGGCTCCAGTCATTGGCAAATGCTATGTTGGCATTAAAGCAGTGTGAGATAAAGTAAAATAAAGTATGAAGGGTTTCCGATCTGTGGTATGATATTCGGATTGTAGAGATTCAAAATTCAAAATTTAAGGTTGTAAAGAAAATCGGTCTCTCAACCGGCCTTTCTTTAATTACGGAGTTTCAAAATTGTTTTATTCAGTGGTTTGAGGATTTATCGGATGCTTGGAAATCGTTTCGATAGAATTTTTCATTGCCATTATTGTAAAAGTCAGCTGCTGTTTGGGCAATTCCATTCCCGACACTAACGAAAATTAGTAATAGAAAAAAAATTAGCTTTTTCATAGAGTAGCGTCTTTAGAAATGAAATGGTAGAAAATGAGGAGTCGCAGCGAATACACTAATGATATAACGTCGAGCGACCGTCAATAATTGTAATACTTCAATGTTTTTCTAATTTCAAAGCGTGGCAAAGGGAAAAATAAAATTCTTCTTCAATCCTCAGGAATATTCCTTTCTAAATTTCTACTCCAAATCAAAGTCTTCCCTACACCCCAAAACTAAGCTTCAAATGTCCTCCGAATCCTTCACGAATAATTCTCATGAGGGTTGAAAGGCGAATGTCGGACGCGTCATTTTCAATTCGTGAAATATAGGTTTTAGTTGTTCCGCATTTCTCAGCTAATTGAGCTTGAGTTAAGCCTTGCTCTTTACGCATTTCCTGAAGCATAACACCAAGCTTGAAAGCTTCAAATTCATTTTCAAATTTTTCTCTTTTTGCTGTGTCTCGCTTTCCATATTGCTCATCTATAAAATCAGCTAAGGAAGTAAGATTTTTATTTGCTTTCTTTTTCATTGAAATATTGTTTTTTAAGTTTTTCTGCCTGGTCTATTTCATTTTTCGGCGTCTTTTGAGACTTCTTTTGAAACCCATTCAGGAGTATTATAAGTTTTCCTTTGTCAAAAAAACAGAAAGCCCTATAAATATCTGAACCAACTTCAACCCTGATTTCGTATAGACCATTTGTACTTTCTAAATGTTTGAAATATTTTACTGGAATTTTATCGATAGTCGCTACTAACCTTAAAGTCCAGATAAATTTTTTCTTTACATCTGGTTTAAGCTTCTCAAAAAAAGCCCGATAGTAATCCTTATAAAAGACGACCTCCCGAATGTTTTTTTCTTCCACAGTACAAAGTTAGCTAATTAGGTAACAAATTGCAAATTCCCCAAGAAAGAGAAATTTCCAAAACTAACGATTGCTCAGCCTAACCCCTCTTTTTTGTACCGTCACTAACACCACGAGCGAGATCAGCAGTAAGAAGGCAACAGGTAGTATATAAAATTTCATTTTCAGCAAAGCCACAATCAATACGGACAAAAATAAAAACCCCAGCCTGACTGATTCGAAAGCGTAAAACCGTTCCGGCATATTTGCATTTAGTACCATTGCCGCGCTCGAAATGGACGTAATGCCAAGGACGGAATACAGCACGATCTCCCATACAGGCAAAAAATCTTTGTAAGCAAGCATCACAATTAATCCGGGCACAGCATAGACCAGCTGGAAATATGCATAATGCTCCAGCCGCAATGGAACAAACTTCCTTTTTTCACTTGGGCAAATTTTGCATCCAGCATCCAGCGTCGGCGTCCGGTCGGGAGGAAGAAAAAGCAAAACGATCTTATCAAAAAAACGCTTCTTCATTTTCATCGCATGCCAGAGATAATGATAATAATAACCAACGGCCATAAACGGATTGTTATCGACGTAAGCGCCTTTGATTCCATATTCAACCGTTTCCGTTTCTTCCTGGAAAGTGCCGAAGAGCTTGTCCCAGATGACAAATGTTGATCCGTAATTTTTATCAATATAAATATCGTTACGTCCATGATGTACACGGTGCTGAGAAGGTGTAACGAGTATCTTTTCGAGAAAACCGAGCTTCGGAATGAATTGTGTATGCAAAAGAAAATCGTAGAGGCCGGAAACTTTAAGTATAACCACCAGCATCAGTGGAGGAAATCCGAAAAGCGGCAGACAGCTCCAGAAAATGATGCGGTTGATTCCCTGGAAAAATGAAGTGCGGAATCCGTTTGAAAAATTAAAATGTTCAGACGAATGATGTGTAACATGCCCGGCCCAGAAAATATTCACGCGATGCGAAATGCGATGATACCAGTAAGAAAGAAAATCGATGAGCACGTACGCGATTACCCAGTAATACCAATGATCGTTGAGCGTTACCAGCCGGAAATGTGAATACACGTATTGCAGCGTAAGAAACAAAGCCGTGAAATAAATGAGCGAGAATACCTGGTCCATTGAACCGATCGCGAGGTTCATTGCAAAGTTGCCGCGTGTATAGGTTTTGATGTCTTTTTTGTAGCTGATATACCATTCGATGAAAACAACGAAAAGCAATACAGGAATAATTAAAACTATTGTATTGATCATGGTTCGTATTTTTTAGATCCATGAAACCGCATGCCGTGTAAAGACACGAAAGTGCACACGATGACACAGATCGTTTTGTGAGGATCGTTTTAATATTTAAGAAAAAGTAATAAGGGAAAGAAGCAGAATGCTTCGGTCAGGAAACGATCAGCTTAAAGGCGGAAAGGTGGTGATGCAGAAAATTGTATTGCGGATGCAATGACAAAGTACGATCGAAGAAGGGGCGCGGCTCATAAAATTTTTAATTGAGCCAAAGGTAATACTTGTCGAATATCGGGTGTGAGATAATTCTTGCAAAAATTCTTAACAGGCGGGAAAAGATCAGCACAGATCAATAATTGCCTGTAGATTTTTGCAAAAATCAATATCTGTATCGGTGGGAAATGAAATTGTTTTTACAGGAAACAATCGATGTTTCGTACTTTCACCAAATGTAACCTGCACCTGAGATTTATCCGGATTCCATTGAAAAAAGGTACAAAGATTTACAGCATCATCCGATCAAAATGTCCACGGTGCCAGGAAGGGAATTTATTCATTACGAAAAATCCGTATAACCTGAAGAAATTCATTGATATGCCCGATAAATGCCCCATGTGCCGGCAGGATTTTAATATTGAGCCCGGATTTTACAGCGGCGCTTTGTGGGTGAGCTTTCCGATCCTTGTGCTGATTGCTATTCCCTTGTCGTTTTACCTGATTTTCAGCACAAAATTTCCTGTCGGATTGGATTTTTTAATCATCGGAACAGTTATTTTCGGATTGCAGCCGCTCATTATGCGACTCAGCCGGGCGATATGGATAAATGTATTTGTTCATTATAAGCAATGAGAGATTTCCCTAAATTCACCCCGTGGCAAAAACAGTAAAAGCAAAACAAGCAACATTAGTAAAGCTGCCTTTCTGGCAAGACGACCGGAAAATGGGCTGGCTGTTTTTTGGATTTGCGTTTTTGCTGTATGCTCAGACGATCGGGTTTGATTATGCGCTGGATGATGTGGCGGTGATCAGCAGGAACGAATTTGTTCAGGATGGTTTTGGTGGAATAGGAAAATTACTCTCCACATTTTATTGGGCAGGATTTCCCGATTATGCCACTCAGAATTCAGGGATTTTCCGCCCGGTTTCAATGATTATGTTCGCCGTTGAATGGCAATTGTTTCATGGAAGCACACCATTTTTTCATTTTGTAAATGTACTGCTGTACGCATTAGTAGCTTACCAGCTTTATCGCTTGTTGCGCCAGTTATTCCATAAGCAGGGAATAATGCTTTCGATCATTGCCTGCGGAATATGGATCACACTTCCGGTACATGTCGAAGTTGTCGCTAACATTAAAAGCGGCGATGAATTGCTTTCAATGCTTTTCTTCCTTTTATCATTTAGAAAACTTCTGGATTGGAGTGAGACGCACGAATTAAAATCGTTAGTGTTCGCATCGCTCTGGATCTTTTTATCGCTCCTGTCTAAAGAAGGCGCGGCGTTATTTATTCCGGTCATGTTCTTCGGACTTATTCTATTCCGCGAAAAAAAGATCAAACAATTAATTCAGCCTGTAGTGTTTTTTGCTGTCATCGGACTCGTGTGGCTCGGCTGGCATACCGCAGTAATTTCAAGCGGCCCCGAAAAAATTACTTACGATTACCGTCACAATACTTTGTATTCATCCACATCCGAAATCGACCGGATCGGAACCGCTATCGGAATGCAGGCGCGTTATTGGGTGAAAATGCTTGTGGGCTATCCTTTGTCATATGATTATTCTTTCAATGAAATTCCGGTGGATGGATTTTCTTCGGCCTGGGCAATACTAAGTCTTGCCGGCATCGCAGCCGCAGTATTTATCTGCATAAAATTTTTCAGAACCTTGCCCGTGTTGGTTTTCGGGATTTTATTTTACTTCATTACTTTCGCTTTGACAAGTAATATTTTTTACCTGATCGGAGCCACTTTCGCTGAACGTTTTGCCTTTGCACCTTCCATTGGATTTGCAATTATTATAGCATGGCTGATCCTGAAGCTTACAAAAGGTCTCGCTGAACGGAAGATCCACGCGTCGGCGATGTATATTCTTTTGCCGCTGATGCTTGTGTACAGCATTCGCAGCTTTGCAAGAAGCCAGACCTGGAAATCAGACACAGACTTGTACGTAACTGATTCTGAGCATGCGCCGGGAAGCGCAAGGGTTCATTATAATTACGGCGTGAAGCTGATTGATTATGCTTTGGGTGCGCCGGATGAAATAAAACGTAAGGAATATTATGACCAGGCTTACGAAGAATTCATAACCGCAGTTACCATTGATTCAAACGATGTTCAGTCTTGTTTTAATCTTGGCGTAGTTGAATACCGCAGGGGAAATTATGCCGCGTCAGTGAAATGGTCGCGTGAAGTGCTTCGCATTAATCCGAATGACGTTTCTGTCTTTGGAAATCTGGGTGACGCGCTCCGTTCACTTGGGAAAACGGATAGCGCCATCGTTTGTTACAGGGCAGCTATTGAAAAGAAAGCCGCCACAACTGATACGTGGATGAATATGGGTTATGCATACCTGATACGGAGAGATACCGTCGCCGCACTGGATGCCTTTGACGGTGCAACAAAGCTGAATCCGAAATATGCCATTGCTTACGATAAGATTGCAAACGTAGCGGGCATGCATAGGGAGTATGAACGTTCTGTAAAAGCGGCTCTTGTTTTGGCACAGTTGAATCCGAATGACCCGAATCCATATTCGATGCTTCGCACAAGCTACCTGCTCATGGGTGATACTGCTATGGCCGTAAAGTATTACCAGGAATATGTAAAACGCGGAGGTAAATAGGAGCGATGTGATGAACGGTAAATAAAAATCCGAATGCTTTAATAACTTTGAACTGATTAAAAACAAAACTCTCACCATGAAATTAATTTTCAAAAAACGGTTAATCGCGTCTTTCGTAGTAATTGCCACGGCGCTGACAATTGTTCTTTACAGCTGCGGAAACGGAAACGGAGATGCGGCTGCGGATGACAAAACACTCGTCACCAAAGTTGATTCGTTCCTCGTTTCTTATAACAATACCTGGCGCCAGCTTAATATCGAAGCGAATGAAGCGCAATGGAGAACGCAAACCTATATGGTAAAAGGTGATACTGCGACTGAGAATATAGCAAATCGTGCCAACGATAAGCTGGCACAGTTTTTAGGCAGCGCAGAAAACATTAAGCAGACGCAAGAATTTATCAAGAAGAAAGAAAAACTCAGCGCTATTCAAGTTGAGCAGCTTGAGCACATTCTTTATTTCGCCGGTGCAAGTCCACAAACCGTCTCTGATCTTGTTACCAAGAAAATCAAAGCAGAAGCAGAAGCAGTGAAATTATTGTACGGATTTAATTACATGCTCAAAGGAAAAGCGGTGACGACGAATGATATTGATCACATTCTCAGCACTGAAATGGACACTGTAAAACGTCTCGCCGCATGGGAATGCAGCAAAGAAGTCGGAAAAGGATTACATCAGCCGCTTGAAAATCTCCGCATGCTCCGCAATGGTGTAGTGCAGGGCCTCAACTACGCGGATTATTTTTCTTACCAGGTTGCAGATTACGGAATGACAGCCGACACGATGATGACGTTGCTGCGCCAGATCAACGATGAAATTTATCCTTTATACCGCGAGCTGCATACATGGGCGCGTTATGAGCTGGCAAATAAATACCATTCGAAAAATGTTCCTGAATATTTGCCTGCACATTGGCTGCCGAACCGCTGGGGCCAGGACTGGAGTGCGCTGGTAACTGTTGAAGGTGTTGATCTTGATAATATCATCAAAGAGAAAAATTACAAAGCTGACTGGGTTGTCAAAGCAGCGGAAGAGTATTATGTGAGCATGGGCTTTGAAAAGTTGCCTGCTGTATTTTATGAAAAATCAAGCTTGTTCCCGGTTCCTGAAGGAGCGGATTACAAAAAAAACAATCACGCTTCGGCATGGCATATGGATCTTGATCATGATGTGCGTTCGCTGATGAGCGTTGAGCCTGACGCGCACTGGTATGAAACCACGCATCATGAATTGGGGCATATCTATTATTATTTATCCTACAGCAAGCCGGAAATTCCATACATCCTTCGTGAAGGTGCTAACCGTGCTTATCATGAAGCACTCGGAACATTATTCGGAATGGCTGCGATGCAAAAACCTTTCCTTGTTCAGAAAGGATTTGTCAGCCCGGATCTTAAAACTGATTCAATCAGAAGTCTCCTCAAAGAAGCGTTGCGTTACATCGTAGCGTTGAACTGGCAGGCAGGAACGATGAGCGAATTCGAATATGAATTGTACTCGAAAAATCTTCCTGCAGATAAATTCAACCAGCGCTGGTGGGAGATCGTAAAGCGTGAGCAGGGAATTGCAGCGCCGTATTTCCGCAATGAAATGTTTTGCGATGCTGCCACTAAAACGCACATCATCGATGATCCGGCACAATATTATGATTACGCGTTATCGACCGTGCTGCAATTCCAGTTCCACGATTATATCTCGAAAAACATTCTTCACCAGGATCCGCGCAATACCTGCTACTTCGGAAATAAAGAGATCGGTAAATTTATCGGAGGCTTAATGAGCGTCGGTGGAGTAGGTGACTGGAGAGCATTGCTGAGAGAAAAAACCGGTTCAGATTTAACAGCTAAGCCAATGCTGGATTATTTCGCGCCGTTGATGAGCTATTTGAAGGAAGTGAATAAAGGAAGAGCTTATACGTTGCCGGAGAAGAGGGCGCATTAGAGATAGGAGGTTAAAAAGAAGGGAAAATAACCCTCAAAGGGTTGGGAACTCATTGAGGGTTATTTTCCCTTCTTTTTAACCTCCTATTAAAGAATTTCCCCATCAATTATATACCGATGCACAGCAACAAAATTCTCGTAATCTCCAAAAAGTTCTATTACTTCTTTATTTAACTTCTCTTCCGGCGAAGCAATCATCGCATTAAAAGACGAAAATTCCCATTCCCGCGGCGAGGTTTTAAACCCATGTTTTACGGGATTATTATGGATATAACAAATAAGCTGTTTTAAATAGATATCATCCATTATCCTCTTCCTCTTAAAGCTTCGGATAAACAAACTTCCTCTTCTTCCCTAGTTTTTATTAAAGGCCTGCGCATATGAATTAGCGAAGTGGCTGAATTGCCTGGATACCTTTTTATTTACGTCGACCGCCCCATTTTCACTTGGGGCGATTTCCTTAATTCTTACCAGTAGATGGAAATGATTCGGCATAAGGCAATATGCCATACATTCCCAGACTTCGGTCATGTATTAATCATGCTTTCTTAGAAAATGGTTGTAGTTATTGTTTGAACGAAAAATATTTTCGAAACCATTAGCATGATTATAAACATGATAAATGCCACCTTCTTCAAGTGATTCCCTTTGTTCCATCCCACAAACCTACTCACTCACCCCCCATTTATTCGGGAGCAAACGGCTAATTTCAGAATATAATTATTGAATAATCTCCAGCTTCGCAAATTTCAACAACAACTGCTTTTGCCCCGCCTGATCAAAAACAACTGTTGCTTTTGTATTCGGAAATTTCCCATCGAGCACCGCAATTTTTCCTGTGCCAAAACGCTCATGACGTACGGTCATTCCTACCTGCAGGTCTTTTAAATGTGAATTATCAAGCGGTGCTGTTGTAACGGTATTTGCTTTTACAAGATTTTTTCTTGGCGGAACTGTTTCTGTTTTTGGCGTAACAGTGGAAGACTGTTTTCCCGGGAATGATCTTTTGATCCCGAATGTGGGTTCGTTCAATGTATCAACATCACCACGCGCTGCGCTGTTTGCGTATTCAATATATTTCTGATCAATTTCTTCGATGAAGCGGCTTGCTTCACAGGAAGTAAGATTGCCCCAACGATAACGGGAAGAAGAATAAGTAATGGTCGCGCGTATTTCGGCACGTGTGATCGCTACATAAAACAGGCGACGCTCTTCTTCAAGATCTGCGCGTGAATTGAGTGAAAGCGGATTCGGAAAAAGATTTTCTTCTACGCCGACAATAAAGACATATGGAAACTCAAGGCCTTTTGCCGCGTGGATCGTCATTAATGAAACGCGATCCATGTCTTCTTCATTTTCTTTTTTGTCGGAATCCGTCAGGAGCGCAATATCCTGCATGAATTGATCAAGCGTGCGCAACGGAGGTTCAATGCCGTTTTGTTCTTCGAGGATCTGCGCTTTTCGTTCTATTTCGATGCGCTGTAATTCGGGATCGTTTTCGTTGAGATCAATCGCAGGAATATTATCACCATCGGAAAATTCTTTCAGACCGTTAAGCAATTCCTGCACGTTTTCATAACGGCTTACACCTTCAGGCGTTTTGTCGGAATATAATTCGCGCAGCAATCCCGTTGTGTTCGAAATCTGGTTTCCGAGTTCGTAAGCATTCTGAACAGGCAGCATCACGCTGAAGCTATTGATCATGGTAACGAAATCCATGATGCGTTGCGTCGTTCCGGTGTTAATGCCGAGATTCAGCTCCGCAATATTTTCACACGCTGTGAATAAGCTGATGTCATTGTCCCGCGCCGCAATGAGAATTTTCTCCAGCGAAGTATCACCGATCCCGCGCGCAGGATAATTGATCACACGCTTGAACGCTTCTTCATCGTGCTTGTTGATCGCCAAACGATAATAAGCAAGAAGATCTTTTACTTCTTTGCGCTGGTAGAACGAAAGTCCGCCGTAGATGCGGTATTGAATTCCTTTTTTACGAAGCGCTTCCTCCATCGCACGACTCTGCGCATTGGTGCGATAGAGAATGGCAAAGTCGCGGTTGTGTGCCTGCTTTTCCATCTTCGTATCGAAAATGCTGCGAGCCACAATTTGTCCTTCCTCATTATCCGTGTGCGCCTTCAGGATCTGGATCAGCTCGCCTTCAATGTTGGAAGTCCAGACATTTTTCTCGAGCTGGTCGCGGTTATTTTTGATAATGGCATTCGCGGCATTCACAAGATTTTGTGTGCTGCGATAATTCTGCTCGAGCTTGAATGTGTTCAGGTCAGGGTAATCGCGTTCGAAGCTGAGGATGTTCTGAATGTTCGCGCCACGGAATCCGTAGATCGATTGCGCATCGTCACCGACGACACAAATGTTTTGAAATTTCGCCGCGAGCTGCTTGACAATTACATATTGTGAAAAGTTGGTATCCTGGTACTCATCCACCATGATGTAGCGGAATTTATCCTGGTATTTATTTAAAACGTCCGCAAAATCGCGCAGCAGCACATTCGTATTAAAAAGCAGGTCATCAAAATCCATCGCGCCGGCCCTGAAGCAGCGCTTGTGATACAAATCGTAGATCAGCCCGATCTTCGGCTTGCCGCTCATGCGATCTTCTTCGATGGCTTCTTTGTTCTGTAAATAAACCTGCGCGGAAAGCAAATTGTTTTTCGCCGAAGAAATTCTTCCGAGTACTAATGAAGGTTTGTATATTTTTTCGTCAAGTCCCTGCTCTTTAAGAATGGTGCGGATAAGACTTTTCGAATCTTCGGTATCGTAAATGGTAAAATTTGTCGGGTAGCCTAATCGTGTTGCTTCAGTACGAAGAATGCGCGCAAACACAGAGTGAAAAGTTCCCATCCACAAATTCCGCGCTTCACCTTTCGAAACAATTTTGCCGATACGTTCTTTCATTTCACGCGCCGCTTTATTGGTGAACGTGAGTGAAAGAATATTGAACGGATCAGCTCCTTTACGGATGAGATGTGCAACACGGTACGTAAGCACGCGCGTTTTGCCTGAGCCGGCGCCCGCGACAATCATCACAGGTCCGTCGGTACATTCTACTGCTTTGCGCTGGATGTCGTTAAGCTCTTCTAAATAATTATCGTTCACGAAAAAAATAAATTAATAATTACCAATTAATAATTAAGAATGGGGTTGGGTGATTCTGAGTGCAAATTTAGGGGTTTGTAACGGGATTTTTAGGGGTGTGGAAAAGGGGTTGATAAGTAGCTGAATCTAAGCGGATAAACCGTGCAGAGATTATAATTGATGCAAGTGAGATATTTTATGGGCTCACTGAACGTTATACTTCAGGGACCATCCATACACTGCTTATCACATTATCATACCGCATGTTTACAAAAAAGCCATACTTTATTTTTGTACTTGGCCTAACTGGAATTGCGCTTTGGTGGATTGGGTGTCCAACCTTCGCGAAATATTCAAACAAATCAGAACTGGAATATTATGGGCCTTTGAAATTTCTTATTCAATCCGATAAAGATAATGCGTGGACAAAGCTTTTATTTATTGAGCAGGAGTATGATTCTATAAGGTTCGATGACTTCCTTAGCGAAGCTCTTGAACCGGCAAATATGAATCAACGTTCAATAATCCAAGTAACACGTTATATTCGGGTTAATAATAAAAGGGAATTTCTTCCGCATTTAAAAAGAAAATATTGTCAATTCCTAAAGGTTCCAATAGATAGTTGCCGGCTGGCAATTATTAAAGCGGTTGGTGAAAGTAAAAAATCTAACAATGAGCTGCTTGTTACCTATTATCTTCGTGAAGCTGTTGCTGAATTTGAACACTGATAAAAGGCCTACTCATATTCCACCCTATCCGGATTCACCAACCCCGCCGCTTCCTCAAACTTCGCTTCCGTCAATATCTTTCCTGCCACATCCACATAACCCAATTTCCCTTTTTCCATATACACACCAAATCCATTCAGGAACGGGCGCATCTCCTGGTATTGCGGCTTGATTATTTCTTTGCCTGTTGAATCTATCGCACCGAATTTACGTCCCAGCAACACACTTGCCCGGCCTTTGAAAAATATTCCGATGCTGTCATATTTTTCAGGCACAATTACTTTGCCGGTTGAATCGATTATGCCGTATTTGTTTTCTCTGACAACTCTGCACCGGCCATCATAAAAATAAACTCCGAGTGCAGATAAAGGCGGATAAATTTCTTTTCCTTTCAAGTCGTAACAGCCGTTGAGGCCATCTTTTTCTACAGTGAAATAATAGTCGTGCAAATGAAAAACTTCATCAAATACGGGTTCGAGAATAACATTACCTACTGAATCGACTACTCCTGCTTTTCCGTTTGTATCTTTCGTCTGGTAATAGCCACCACCGAGATCGTAGAGAAAATCATATTCATTCGGCACAATGAATTTTCCTTCACGATCTATTAACCCATAACGGTCATTGAGCACGACAATTGACCGGTTGTTTTCAAAATCATCCGCAACATCCAGCGTCGGGGCAATCACACG
>JALYQL010000385.1 GCA_030855855.1 Bacteroidota bacterium
GATGAAAGCTCCGCTTAAAGACAGCAAATTTGTGCGATATATGTGTGGCGATTTGGAATGAGAATGAATTTTTAGGTGTTTTTCCGTATCTTAGATTAAATAATAAAAACATGTTAATTGAACGGGCAAATAATAACGAAGTTATAATTAAGATATCTTCTACCGTTTACAGTTTTGGGCTGCAGCGACTGATTAATTATGTCAAATATCTCGAAGCAACTGCTAAATCCAAAGCAAAGCAATCTGATGTCGATAAACTCGCAGACGATGTAAATTCAGAATGGTGGGCTAAAAACAAAAAACGTTTTATAAAGTGAGAATATGGTTTTTAGTTGCATTCTAAAATCTAAAATCCCTCACTCTAAAATCCCCCTTCACGAAATCCTTCCCCAATTTACAGAACTCTTCTGCTCACGCTTCATCTCCTGCAATAATCCCGCATGAATATCCTTTCCCAACGTAGGATCGTCTTCTAAAATATCGGAAGCAACTGTCCGTGCGTGCTGAAGTATTGCAACATCTTTTGTAATATCTGCAAGCCGTAAACCCGGCAAACCACTTTGTTGTGTTCCTTCCATCTCGCCGGGGCCCCGTAATTTTAAATCTACTTCTGCAATTTCGAATCCGTCGTTTGTGCGCACCATCGTATCCATACGCAGCTTTGAATCTTTACCGAGCTTGGCAGAAGTCATCAGGATGCAGAATGATTGTTCCGCGCCCCTGCCCACTCTCCCGCGCAACTGATGCAATTGAGATAATCCGAATCGTTCAGCGCTTTCAATGATCATCACAGAAGCATTCGGCACATTCACACCGACTTCAATTACAGTTGTCGCGACCATGATATGTGTTTCGCCTTTTACGAAACGTTCCATCTCGAAATTTTTATCCGCCGGTTTCATTTGTCCGTGAACAATGCTCACCCGGAAATTTGGCAATGGAAATGCGCGTGAAATGCTTTCGTAACCATCCATCAGGTTTTTGTAATCCATTTTTTCACTTTCATCAATCAATGGATATACAATATAGATCTGGCGGCCGGCAAGTATCTGCTCTTTCATAAAACCAAATACGCGCAGCCTTTGCGAATCGTAATAATGAACCGTTTTGATCGGCTTTCTTCCGGGAGGCAATTCGTTGATCACAGATGAATCGAGATCCCCGTAAAGCGTCATGGCCAATGTGCGTGGGATCGGCGTTGCAGTCATGACGAGTACATGCGGCGGATTGGAATTTTTTTTCCAGAGCTTCGAACGTTGCTCCACACCAAAACGATGCTGTTCATCAATAACCACAAGTCCGAGATTTTTAAACTGCACTTCATCTTCGATCAGCGCATGTGTGCCAATGAGAATATCCATTTCACCCGCGCGCAATGATTCGTGAAGTATCCGGCGGTCTTTCGTTTTTGTATTTCCTGTCAATAGTCCAATATGCACAGGCATATCTTCCAGCAATTCGCGCAACGTATGAAAATGCTGCACAGCGAGAATTTCCGTCGGCGCCATTAAGCACGCCTGGAAATTATTATCATTTGCGATCAGCATGCACATCAGCGCAACAACCGTTTTTCCGCTTCCTACATCTCCCTGTAATAAACGGTTCATTTGTTTTCCACTTCCCATATCAGCACGAATCTCTTTGATCACACGTTTCTGCGCGTTGGTCAATGGAAAAGGAAGATAGTCGTTGAAAAACGAATTGAATTTCTCACCGACCTTTTCAAAATTCCATCCCATCACATTTTCCTGGCGCATTTTTTTTACACGGAGCAGGCGTAATTGAATGTGAAGGAATTCTTCAAATTTCACCCTCGCTTCCGCCCGATGCAGCAGCTGCGTATTGGAGGGAAAATGAATTTGTTTTAAAGCATCTTCTCTCGGAAGCAATTTCAGATTATCGATTACATTTTGCGGCAACGATTCTGGAATTTGTTTTTCCAGCATAAGAGAAAGCGTTTTCTGCAATTTCAAAATGCCTTTCGAATCCAGCCCTTTCATCTTCGAACGTTCGGAAGAAGAATACATCGGCTGCAATGCGCTTGCACGTTTGAGATTCTCTTCTGTGATTTCTTCCGTTTCAGGATGCGCGATATTTATTTTGCCGTTATACACTGTTGGCTTGCCAAACACAACATATTCAGAAGCAGAATTAAATTTCCCTTGTAGCCATTTTAGTCCTGCAAACCAAACCAGCTCCACACTTCCTGCCGAATCGACAAGCTGTGCGGTCATGCGTTTTACTTTTGATTTTCCTTCAGGAGAATTCAGCTTAAGAATTTTTCCGCGAAGCTGCACATACGGAAGATCGCCGGATATTTCATTCGTTTTATAAAAACGGGTGCGATCGACATAGCGGTAAGGATACCAACGCAAAAGATCGCCAAACGTGTGAATGGCAAATTCTGTTTTCAGCAGCTTCGCACGCTCGGGACCAACGCCTTTGAGGTATTCGATAGGAGTGTCGAGCAAGCTTCCTGCCATAGGGACAAAAGTACGATTTACGATGTACGATGTGCGATTTGTAAAAGGGAATAAATATGAATTTATACCCACGAAAAATGAGTTTAAGGATTTTGTCAATTTCGGAAACTCATTTTCATTGGCATAACCATCCCGATCGGGAAAATGGATTTTACGTTCCTTAAATCCATCAAGTCGTGGTATAAAATATTTCATCCTGTAAAACGACACCCTGTAGGGAAATGGACTTCTGATCAAAACGGTTGAAATTCTCACCTGAACCCCATTTTCTGATTTCCTGATTTCTATTTTCTATATTTACGAGGAATGAACCCCATTCTCACGCTTTAAGAATTATATCACCGGTAATGCACTGGCAAAAACAGATGATGTTTTTGAAAAAGCGCGCATCGATCTCACGTTCAACATCACTGTTTTTTTCCTGTTCCTTGGTTTAATGTATTACGCGAACCTTTTCGCCAACTATTATACCTGGATGATCGCCATCACCTCTATCGCAGTTGTTTCACTGCCGATAGTGCTCGTGGTGCTCAGAAAAACGGGAAACGTTAAATATGCCGCTTACTTTTTAATCGGCGAACAGCTCGTCATTAGTGTGCTGAACCAGGTCATGCGGAATTTTCATTTTGCTTCTCAAGGTGCTTTATGGTCCATTTTACTTATACTTTTTGCATTCCTGGTGCTTGGCTCACGTGACGGATGGCTGATAACTATTTACATCGCCGTTTCAATTATCGTGGGGCTGTATAATGAACAAACCAATTATTCACTTTTCCATTTCGATATTCCTCCCGAACAAATCCCGACAGAAAGTCCGGCTTTTGTATTTCTCCCTTTCCTTATTACAGTTTACACTGTTCACCCTTCTGTACTCACAAACAGGGCTGCAGAAAAACAGGTTCACAAACAAAAAAGCCTCGTTGAAACCGCAAACCGTTTGTTGGAATCAAAAAATGAAGATGTGATCTCACGTCTACGCTTCGCCAGGAAAAGCAACATCGCGGATTGGTGCAGGATGGAATGGACATTGCGATCATGAGCGTTGAGAGATCGAAAAAAGAAATTTATTTCTCAAGCGCTAAGCGGCCGGCTATTTTTGTACGCGATGGAAAGCTGCAGGAATTTAAAGGCAGCAAACTTTCTATTGGCGGATTACGCACTGAAGAAAAGCGCTTTAATGAAATTCAAATTACCTATGAGGAAGACGATTGTCTTTATCTCTACAGTGATGGAATTGTTGACCAGTTCGGCGGGGCGCAGAATAAAAAACTCACGACAAAAAGATTGAGAGAAATAATACTCGAAGTTTCTCAATTATCCGTTCATGATCAATCACGCCAGGTAGAAGAATTGTTTGAAAGCTGGAAAGGGAATAATGAACAGACGGATGATGCTTTGATGATTGGGATTCGGTTCTGACGAAGGGTACGAAATACGAATACAAAAAACGAAAGTGCGAAAAACGAAAAGTCAAAAACCTTTCGCATTTCCTCGTCGGATAATCAATATTTCCGGGCATTTATCCATTCGGACATTTTCACAATTTAATTTTTCAATTACCAGATTTCCAAATCACTCACATGAGAATCGTCACCGGATTCTCCAACATCATTTTCAACGTCTGTAAAAAAGCAGCGCCCGTCGCACCATCCACTACGCGGTGATCGCACGATAAAGTCACTTTCATTGTTTTGCCCGGAACAACTTGTCCGTTCTTCACAACAGGAACTTCTTTGATTCCACCAACGGCAAGAATACAAGCATCTGGTGGATTGATTATCGCTGTAAATTCTTCAATGCCGAACATTCCGAGATTGGAAATGGTGAATGTATTTCCTTCCCATTCTGCAGGCTGCAGTTTTTTATCTTTTGCTTTTTGCGCCAGTGTTTTTACTTCTGCATTGATCTGTGCAAATGATTTCTGATCAGCGAAACGCACAACAGGAACAAGCAATCCATCTTCTACCGCAACAGCAACACCGATATGAATATGCTGATTGTAACGGATCTTATCACCTAACCAGGAAGAATTTACTTTCGGGTGACGGCGAAGTGAAGCTGCACATGCGCGGATCACCATATCATTAAAAGAAATTTTCGCAGGCGCCGACATCAAATTCATTGCTTCGCGCGCGCTCACGGCATTCTCCATATCGATTTCCATCGTGAGGTAGAAATGCGGTGCGGTGAATTTACTTTCAGAAAGGCGTTTTGCAATAGTCTTACGCATCTGCGAAACATTCTCTTCTGTAAATCCTTCTTTTCCGCTTCCCATATTTCCCGGGATCTGCATCACAGGTGGAATTCGTGAAGGGTGCCACGCGTCAATATCACGTTTGATCACGCGACCATGACCACCGCTTCCCTGCACACTTTGCAGATCAATTCCTTTTTCTGCGGCAATCTTTTTCGCAAGCGGAGAAGCTTTGATTCTTCCATCGCCGTTTTCTTCACCGTTCATTGCAACAGGCTCAGGCTGCTTAGATGGTGCTGGTTTTTTTTCAGCAACAACTTCAGATTTCTTCTCCACGTCCTTTTTGCTATCGGGCGGAGTCGAGATGTTCTTTTCCGTTTTCTCTTGCTTCTCCGCCGGAGCTTTAGCAGGTTCCTCTTTTTTGGCTGCGCCTTTTTCTTCAGCAGCAAGAATTGCTTTTACATCTTCATCTTTTTCACCAATGATTGCAATGATCGCATCCACCGGCGCACCCTGCCCTTTTTCAATTCCGATATACAAAAGTGTCCCGTTATAAAACGACTCAAATTCCATCGTCGCTTTATCGGTTTCGATCTCAGCGAGAATTTCTCCGCGCTTAACTGTATCGCCAACTTTTTTATTCCACGATGCAACAACACCATCTGTCATGGTATCGCTGAGCTTGGGCATTCGGATTACTTGGGCCATTTTATTTTTTTGATTGTTTGATTCTAATTCAAAATTATCAGAAGAAATTTATTTTGTCGGACTGAGTAACCAAGTGTACACAAGGCTTCCAAAAGATATTTTGTGTCAGGTTGATCGAGCGAAGACGAGAATCAATCCATCACAAACGGATAATCCGGCTCTGCATAAATATCGTTATACAATTCCGAAGCATCGGGGAATGGTGATTCTTCTGCAAATTTCACCGACTCCTGAACAATCGCTTCGATCTTTGCTTCCATCTTTTCAATTCCTTTATCATCGATCCAGCCATTCTCACGTAATGTCTTAATCACCTGCTCGATCGGATCTTTCCCTTTATATTCTTCCAGCTCTTCTTTCGTGCGGTATTTTGCGGGATCAGACATAGAATGTCCGCGATAACGATACGTTTTCATCTCGAGCAATGTCGGGCCATCACCGTTTCTTGCGCGTGCTGCTGCATCTGTAATAGCGTGGTGAACTGTTTCGCAACGCATTCCGTCAACCTGGAAAGATGGCATTTCGTAAGCTGAACCCAATTTATAAAGATCATGCACATTGCTCGTACGTTCTACCGAGGTGCCCATCGCGTAATTATTATTTTCAATAATGAAGATCACTGGTAATTTCCAGAGCATCGCCATGTTGAATGTTTCATGCAAAGCACCTTGCCGTACAGCGCCATCGCCCATGTAACAAAGCGTCACACTTTTATTTCCATTATACTGATCCGCGAAAGCAATACCCGCCCCCAATGGAATTTGTCCACCAACGATCCCGTGACCGCCGAAGAAATTAAATTCCTTTGAAAAAATATGCATCGAACCGCCTTTGCCTTTGGAGCAGCCGGTAATTTTTGCCATCAGCTCAGCCAATACAAATTTCGGATGCAATCCACGACCAATAGGATGCGCATGATCGCGGTAAGCAGTGATCACACGGTCTTCTTTCAGGATCGCGCTTTCCGAACCTGCCACCAATGCTTCCTGCCCGATATATAAATGGCAGAATCCACGGATTTTCTGGCCGATATAAAGCTCGCCACACTTCTCTTCGAAACGTCGCATCAGCAACATCGATTCATACCAGGTGAGGTAAGTTTCCTTGCTGAATTCTGATTTGGTCTTTGCTGTCACTTTTTGTGTTTTGGTCGCCATAAAGACGGAGTTTTGTTGGGAAGGTAAAGATAGCTGAAATACGGGATTTTAGAATAAGGGGATTTTAGATTTTAGATTGAAGGCTGCAAACAATCTAAAATCAACTTGTTTAGTGGTGTCATATGCTATCATATGACACCACTAAAAGAAAATTTCCGATTTTTCAACTAATCCAATCTAAAATCAGCCGATCTTAAATTTATTTTTTCAAAAAATCTCCTTCAAATGACAACGGCAATAAATCCTTCAGACTATTAATTACATAAGCCGTTCCTTTCATGCCGCCCAGAATAATCCGCATCGGTTTTCCCGCACGCGATTCATATTCGCCCAGCACCTGCCTGCACGCGCCACAAGGAGAAAAAGGTTTCCCGGTTTTATTTTCCGTCACACAACAAATAGCAATCGCATTAACCGGGTAATCAGGATAATTTGCGCCGGCCGAAAAAATCGCCACACGTTCCGCACATAAACCCGACGGGTACGCTGCATTTTCCTGGTTATTGCCTGTCACCACAATTCCGTTTTCCAGCTTAAGCGCCGCCCCTACATGAAATTTGGAATAAGGCGCGTAGGCATTTTTTGCAGCCACCCGGGCGGCTTGCAGCAATTCGAGATCAGGTCCCGGAAGCTCTTCATCGCCGGAATACTCGATGAACGTGGTGGTAAGTATGTGTTTTTTCATAGCAGCTAAAAACCAAAGATAGTTTAAAGTAAAATGAAGGCCCTGCTTTCCGGATTTCAAGAACAAATGCGACCAATCACCTGATTAACCGACCTTTGTAGTTTCCTGTACACCTTAGAAAATACCCGATTCACCGATTTTTACCTTTTGCAACCTTAAACCCTTGTTACCTTAGTCAGGCCTCACAGTTAAGAATGAAAATAAACAGCTCAACACCCTTGTAAAATCACCCACTGGACCGCAGCAGCAGAACTACTGACTATTAATCAACCCATAACCCTCTTCTTATGAAACGCGCTCTCCTTATTATTTTGATTTCTGCTTCATCTTTTTTCCAGCTTCGCGCGGCAGATGGCGACAGCATCTGGGCAAATAATTTCATCCATGATATTTATTTTACGTTTGCGCAGACCAGCTATTGGGATACGCTTTTGGCCAATCACACTGCTGATGTGGATACGCGCGTAGATATGATTTTTGACGGACAGGCATTGCCTTCGTGCGGAATTAAAATGAAAGGAAATTCTTCATTTAACGGACCAAGCAATAAAAAATCGTTTAAAGTGGACCTGAACGAATTTGTTTCGGGACAGGATTATGACGGAATAAAAAAGTTCAACCTGAATAATGGATTTAAAGATCCGTCGATGCTGCGTGAAAAGCTGGCGCTCGATTTTATGAATGCGCATAATGTTACCGCGCCACGTTGCAATTTCGCACGTGTTTATCTCAATGGCGTGTATTGGGGATTGTACACTATTGTTGAAGAGATCGATTCGAAATTTCTTAAGCAGCATTATCCTGATGACGATGGAAATCTTTTCAAAGGTGATCCGTCGGGCGATCTGAAATGGTATGGCTCTTCGGAATCGGCGTATTATACCCGCTATGAATTAGAGAATAATACAACGCAGAATGACTGGGGCGATCTTGTTCACCTGGCAGATATTATTAATAATACGCCGCCTTCTTCCTTTTACGATTCGCTTGAAACAGTTTTTGACAGCTGGGCATTTTTAAATTACATGGCCGCTACAAATATGTTCGCCAATCTCGATTCATACATTGGCAGCGGACATAATTATTACATCTACGATGATTCCACTTATTTTAAATTCCGATGGATCGCGTGGGATGTAAATGAATCGTTCGGCAATTTTATGATGACATTTAATACTTCCACCATTCAAACCATGAATTATGATTATGTGAGCTCCAGCACCAATCGTCCGCTCGCTACAAAAATGCTCGCCGATCCTACTTACCGCGCTATGTACCTGAGCTGCCTGTGCAACCTCATGCCTTATTTTAATAATAGCCAGATGGATGCAACAATCGATAGCCTCGCCAACGTGATCCGGTCGTCTGTTTATTCCGATAATCTTAAAACATACACCAACCAGCAATTCGAAGACAATATCAACATGCCGGTAAACAGCACGCCGGGGCTCAAATCATTCATATCGGCCCGCAGCGCAAGTCTTACTTCGCAGCTTTCTTTTACTAATTGCTGGCTTGGGGTAAATGAACAACCTGTATTTACAAACGCGATCTCCGTTTACCCGAATCCCGCGCAGACTTCCGTCACCATTTCAGTTTCTGAGTCTGCCGGAGCCGATGCAGTAATCAGCTTCAGCGATGTTACGGGCAAAGAACTGCTGCTTATTCAGCCGGATCAAAATCATCAATATGTTTTATCAACCGCTGATTTGCCGGCGGGCATCTATTTCCTGGTCCTCAATTCGGCAGGAAACAGCCCTGTTACCTCAAAACTGGTGGTAATGCACTAAACGTTTTGCTTAGATAAAAAAACTGATAACTTTACACTAAGTTCAAACAAGCATAATGCTTGCATAATAATGGCCGACCCTTTTAAAACTGAATTTAAGGCCGTCTTAGTGTAAAAAAATCAGAAATTATCTTCTCTATGAAACGTTTCCTATTTCTCCCCGTAATCGCGTTCCTGCTGGTAATCGCATCCTGCAAAAGCGGTTCCGGTCCCGGAGGACAAGCCACGATCACTGGCAAGGTTTATGTAAAAGGTAACTGGAATACTTCCTGCACGCTGTATACAGATTCCAGCTCCGGATTTACTCCCTTTTACGGTCCGGATATGGATGTGTACCTGATCTACGGAGATGAACCAACATATGGCGATCGTGTAAAAACAGCGCCAGACGGAACATTCCAGTTCAAGTACCTTCGCAAAGGATCGTACAC
>JALYQL010000001.1 GCA_030855855.1 Bacteroidota bacterium
CCGAAATGAACTGTTTGAACTCGTTAATGGTTTGCTTTGAAGTTTCGTTGTTCATGGCTTTTGTTTTTTTAGTGGAACTTTATTTTTTGAGTTCATTTTCTTTTGAACTGATTTTCTTTTCTCGTAAAATTCTTACAACAAAGTTCCGCCAACAAAATTCAAGATGTGTCATAGGTGGAGGGGAGCCAGTATCTCTATTCACATGAGGCTATTAATCTGCATAGCCCTATGCACAAGTCACCTGCATTATCCAACCATCTACCTACTGTCGCACTTTGTGTCAATTTTTGGAAATAAAAAAGGCCCGTAGCTGAAAGCCACGGGCCAAAAAAAATTAATTGTTTTTTTAATTCGGTTTTTTATTATCCAGGTGATCGCATTTAACTGCAATGCCTACTTTATAATAACCGAACAATCGCTCAATAGAAGAGCGTGCAATAAGGGTCTTGTGTTTGCCCTTTAAATATTTCCCGTTCAACAACCCGATTGATAACAACACGCCTGGGGTTTGTACTGACCAGTTATGATCGTCTATCAGGAAGGGGTACTCCTGGAGTATTTCGCCGGGTGTAAGATACTCCTCGTTCTCTTTAGGCATTGGTAAACCTTTCTATCATTATTAAACATAGAGGACAAGTTTTTTGGTTGTGAAATATGGGCTTATGCGATTTTCTTAAAAAGAAAAACGGCAGCGACATTGTCAGGAGGAACGCCCGCCTGGTAGTCGCCGCCGAGATATAGCGCACGACGAACAGGGCTTTTTGCAGGACCGTCGATGCCATCGGTTAGTGTCCTGCTCTCAAACAACGTCTTCGCGCGTATCAGGTATGCAAGAAGGTTCCGGCAGGCAAAATAATATATCACCGTTCGGATCTTCTCGCAATCGTTTCTGATAAAGACGCTGCTGTCGTAGAATGGTTGTTCGTGTCCATCAGCCGGTAGCGAACAAATCGAATCCAAAACATCATTACGATAGCTTTCCATTTCTGCCAATAGCAGGTGAAAAGATGTGCAGCGTTTCTTACCTTCTTTGTAAAAGGCAATAAGTTGAGAGCGATAAATGTCGATCTCAGCGACAAATCCGCCATCAATAAAGCGACTTATTAATCGCTCAATAATAGTGTGTTTATTTTCTGAATTTTCGAGCAAGCGGGAAATTCTTGCACGGCAGAACAGCGTGTATCGTAGGGTCACTTGTTCAACAGCACTGTATTCATTCATAAGCCTTCATCTTAAAATTGGCATCGACGAAGGGGACATTTGTATGTATAACGCGCGTGTTACCCAAATGTTACGTTAAATCCTGTGAAAAGAGTAAGTGGGATTTATTATAGGATAAGTGGCAACTTTTTGTTGATTCGTGCGACACTGCTCACAACCGTTACAGAAATAAGTTAGTCTTAATAACTATTTTTTGTTCTTCAAATAAAAGTCGGTTGCTACTTCGGATTGAACTTCCTGTTTTGTTTTTACACGTTTTGCAAGCATCCATTTGTCAAGAGATTCGCGTCTGAAATAAACTTTTTTGCCCTGTCTGAAATGTTCGATTAGCTTTCCTGCGGTGAGTTTATAGAGATGTGAAGTCGAAAGTGAAAGATATTCGGCAGCTTCATCTATTATATAGATTGTCTTTTGCAAAAGAGTTTGCTTTCTTAAAAGTAGCTCAACTTGTTCCAGGCGACTAAGAATAGCATTGTTTAAATCGGGTTTCATTGTATTACATTTTTTCTCAGCACAAATATCTTTCGATTTTTTCTATTTCATTTTCTTCCTTTCCGCTTTAGCAGTGATTTTTCCGTTTTTTTCCGGTAAAAAGAAAGGCGGCAAATTGCCGCCCCTCTCTTTTACTTTTTCTTTGGTTTAGGTTTTATATTTTTTGATGCTACTTTTTTCTGGCCTTTTTTTGGCTTCGGTATTGGCTTTTCAATCTTCTTTTTGAGTGAGCCGAAACTAATTTTAGGGAGTGTATTGACAGCCCTTTCTTTAATGCCGGTGCTTACATGGGCGTAAATCATAGTTGCGCGTATGTCCGAATGTCCGAGTAATTGTTGAACAACAGTAATGTCATTACCCTGTTCCAAAAGCATTGTTGCGTAGGAATGTCGGGCAAGGTGAAAGTGCATCCGATGGTCAAGTTTTGCCTGTGTTCCCCAGCGTTTTATTTGTCCATTTATTTTAGAAATAGCAGACTTGTGAGTTATTCGGTCAGGACAATAGCTTGGGAAAACAAAATGAGATTTCATTTCACTTTCTTCTGCGTCTGATTTGCGTTGTCCAAGAATAGTTAAAGCGGAATCTGATAGGGGTTTATTTACCCGCGCTTTCGTTTTAATTTGCTGAACACGTATCCTATGTTTTTTTACGCCATTATCCTGTATGGAATAAATTTGATTCCATTTAAGACTTAAACAATCGCTAATCCTTAATCCTGAAAAACAACTAAACAAAAACATTAATTGTCCTTCGCGTGGAATTTTGGGCTGTTTCACGTTTGTTAGTTGTTGGATTTCTTCAAAAGTCAAACTGTCAGCGTCACTTCTTTTCGCCTTTGGGCGTTCTTTTTTGGGGACCAGCCAAAGAGCATTAAAAGGAAGATATTCTTGCTCTACGGCCTCATCTAAAATATTCCTGATATGGTTAAAAAACAATACAACAGTATTATTCTTTTGATTTTTCTTATAAGTCCATAAATATTTCAACCAGTCTTTCGCCCATTGCTTATTAATATCCTTAATAGGAAGTGGCCCTTCGCTATCATGAAATTTTCGTAATCGGTTTTTTATAGTTTTATATATACCATTGTTATAGTTTCTACTTACATGCTGTTGATCGTAGAAGGCGAAAAAATCTATTACATTCAGGTCTGCATTTACGGTGTTTCCTGTTAAAGATTTACCACCATTAGAAGATTCTCCCTCTTGAAGAAATTTTGCGGAACTAAACGCTGTTTTCTCGCCACGTATCACCTTTAGAAGGTCGGATATTGAAATTGATTTATACTGATTCTTCGTTTTTTCTCCTGCTTTGAGATTATAGACCATTCCAACTTCCACTGGCGAAGCGTTAAGTAAAAGCCATTCCCATTCGTTCACAATTTTATCGAACATTTCCTTTTTAACTTTATTCTCAAGGTTGAAGTTTTGCCCTTTTTTGAGGACAATTCCTGGAGAATACCTTTTGCGTAAAGGATAGTAGTTAATGTCGATACTAAGTTTTGTACCTTTGGCGGTAGTTGAGGTTAGGGTTACGATAGCCATAGTTCTTTGTTTTGCTTTTCGGTTAGTTTTCTTTTCTTATTGCAAAACCGTCGCAAATTTTCTGCCAAAGACGGGAAAAAGAAAATACCTGAATTGCTAAATAAAACGCTGAAACCCTTGCTATTGTTGCGTTTGAGGCCAGTTTCTTTGCAACTGGTTGTTATCAACACCTAATTCGTAATTCGTACCCTTAAATGCCGCTGAATAAGGAAAATAGCTCCCTCGTAGCAGGATTAATGTCAGGCACTTCCCTCGACGGCCTCGATATTTGTCTTGTGAAATTCGCGGAAACGAATGCAGGATGGGAGTATGAAATTGAGCAGGCAGAAACCGTTGCTTATCCAGACGAATGGATAAAAAAACTGCTTCACGCTGAAAAAACATCGGGGGCTGAATTACAGCATTTTCATTCGGAATACGGAAAATATCTCGGCGAATGTGTTGCAGCTTTTCTTACGAAACATAATTGCGGAAAACCTGAATTTGTGGCTTCGCATGGCCACACTATTTTTCATCAGCCTGCCCGCTCCTACGGAGAGACCGGTTATACTTTCCAGGCAGGATCGGGCGCGGCTTTGCGCGAGGCTTGCGGCATTCCGGTGGTGTGCGATTTTCGTACGCTGGATGTTGCGCTGGGGGGACAAGGCGCTCCATTGGTTCCGATTGGCGATGCATTGCTTTTCGGGAATTACGAATATTGTCTGAACCTGGGAGGCTTCGCGAATATTTCATTTGACGCGGATGGAAAAAGGATCGCGTATGATATTTGTGCTGTCAATTATGTAATGAACAGGTTGGCGAAACGGTTGGGAAAAGAGTATGATGAAAATGGAAAATTCGCTGCATCAGGAAAACTGATTCCTGAAATTTTTGAAAAGCTGAACGCTCTCCCCTATTTTCAAAAATCACCACCAAAATCCATAGGGCGCGAATGGGTGGAAGAAACGATTTTTCCAATGCTGCCGGAATCTGAAAAGGCGGAAGACTTGTTGCGCACATTTACGGAACATGTGGCAAAACAAATTTCGGATGTTGTAAACGGAAACGGAAAAATGCTGGTAACGGGTGGCGGTGCGCACAATGCATTTTTAATTTCGCTGCTGAAACAAAAATGCAAAGCGGAAATTGTGCTGCCTGAAAAAGAAACGATCAATTTCAAGGAAGCGCTGATCTTTGGTTTCCTGGGATTGCTGCGCTGGCAGAACAGGATTAATACATTGAAGAGCGTTACGGGTGCGCGACAGGATAGCAGCGGGGGGACGGTTTATTATTAAATTATATGAAACCCTTTTTCGCACTTCTATCGGTATTTGTCCTGCAATATATTTTTATCGTTGCTTTTCATCTTTTAATTATCGGGAATTTACTTGCTGCATATTATAAACCCGGCCTTAACTGGGGAATACTTGTGGACATAATATTCAAACTCTTTCTGCTCACTGCACTTGTTTTTGATATTATGTCAATAATTAAATATCAAAAGTGGGCCTGGATAATTTCAGGATCAGTCCTACTTCTCCTGATCTTCTTATTTTTCGTCTCTTCAGATCATATTCTGAAATATGGAGTTTTAGCGTCGGGTTATATATTGTCCTTTGGTATTCCGCTTCTCTTTCTAAGAAGGCACCTGGCTCCGCAGCAAAATCCTGATTTTTCCAAATAAAAAATCCCCTCACAGCATTGTAAGGGGATTTTTCATTAGAGAATTTGCTTTTTAGAAATTATCGTCTTCGAAGAAAGGTTCTTCATCGTCGTCAATATCGAGGTTCTCAATATCAACTTCTTCGATCTTGATTTTCTTGTCATCAACATCGTCTACTTCGTCATCTTCCTCCGGCTTTTCAAAATCGTCATCCTCCTCTTCAGGAAGATCTTCGTCTTCGTTTTCCTCTGCAGGAACATCTTCGTCATCATCTTCTTCCGAAGATTTTTTCTTCTTTGACGTTTTTTCAGCTTCACCTACTTTGTTTTTGGCAGAAGTAGTTTCTTTCGGTAGTTTGTTTGTCTTGGCCATCTTGTGATGAATCTTATTGTCAGTAAAGGTAGAAAGGTTTTCTGTCCTGCAATAATTATTGCGGCAAGTTTAAATATTTTTTTTGCTACATCAATATTATGTAAATAATTTTTCAATGCGCTCATTTCGTACTTTTGCGCTCCGTGGCCACAATCCCGCAAAACGATCATGAAAGACTTACTTGACGCTTACGAAAATAAAAAGCCGGAAATAATTTTCGAATGGAAAGATGCTGAAACAGAAGCAGAAGGATGGATCGTGATTAATTCTCTTCGTGGCGGGGCGGCCGGTGGCGGTACACGTATGCGTAAGGGACTTGATCGCCGTGAAGTGGAATCGCTGGCTAAAACGATGGAAGTAAAATTCACCGTCGCCGGTCCTCCTATTGGGGGAGCAAAATCCGGAATCAATTTCGATCCTGCTGATCCGCGCCGTAAAGGAGTGCTGGAGCGGTGGTTCAAAGCGGTGATGCCATTGCTGAAAAATTATTACGGCACAGGCGGCGATCTCAATGTAGACGAAATTCATGATGTGATCGCGATCACACAGCAATATGGTTTGCTGCACCCGCAGGAAGGTGTTGTGCGCGGACATTTCGGCACGGGCGATGCGGCAGCTTCAAAACGCATTGAGCAATTGCGCGAAGGTGTGGTGAAAAAAGTGACGGATAAAACTTACGTGCCTGTAGAAAATCTCACCGTGGCAGACATGATCACCGGTTATGGCGTGGCGGAATCGGTGAAACATTATTATGATATTTGGGGCGGTGATGTAAAAGGAAAAAGAGCCATCATCCAGGGATGGGGGAATGTGGCTTCTTCAGCAGCTTATTATCTTTCTCAAATGGGCGCGCGCATTACTGCGATCATTGACCGTGAAGGCGGACTTGTAAAGCCGGAAGGATTTTCATTTGAAGAGATCACAAAATTTTTTAATGATAAGAAGGGAAATAAGCTGGTTGCTGAAAACCTGCTTTCGCCGGAAGAGACAAAAAAAGCGGCATGGTCCTGTGGCGCTGAAATTTTTATTCCCGCTGCTTCATCACGATTGGTAACGCGTGAGCAGATTGATGAAATGGTTGGCAACGGACTTGAGGTGATTGCGTGCGGTGCGAATGTTCCTTTCGCGGATAAAGAAATTTTCTTCGGCCCGATCGGAGAATATGCGGATGAGCGCGCGAGCCTTGTTCCTGATTTTATCGCGAATTGCGGAATGGCGAGAGTGTTTGCTTATCTCATGCAGGAAGATGCGGTGCTTACCGACGAAGCTATTTTCAGCGATGTTTCCATGACCATTAAAAAAGCGATGGAAAAAACGCAGAAATTAAATCCTGCTAAAACACGTATTGCTCAATCGGCATTTTCTATTGCGTTGAAGCAGCTGCTTTAAATCAATCCTACGATACGCTTCCCTCCCCACAATCATTCGCGCAAGCTACTCAGGATGACAAGAAAAATAATCTTGTCACCCTGAGTAGTTTCGCTTCTGCAAACTCTGATTAAAGTAATTGTTTCTAAGCGAAACGTATCGAAGGACCACTTACATCTTTTCTCTTACCAGATATATATCGGTTGTTTCCTGCGTGAAACTTCCTGTGTAACGTTGC
>JALYQL010000010.1 GCA_030855855.1 Bacteroidota bacterium
CCGCAGACTATGGTTGCGTTCGCGCCGATCGAAGCGCCTTTGCCAACGTGTGTTTTGGAATATTGTCCGCGACGATTAATTGCGCTTCTCGGATTGGTCACATTGGTGAACACGCATGACGGTCCGAGAAAAACATCATCGTCGCAGGTGACGCCCGTGTAGAGCGAAACGTTGTTCTGAATTTTTACATTTTTTCCGAGAACAACTTCAGGGGAGATGACCACGTTCTGGCCGATGTTGCAATTCTCACCGATGACACAATTGCTCATGATGTGCGAGAAATGCCAGATTTTCACCCCTTTCGCGATCGTGCAACCTTCGTCGATAACTGCTGAGGAATGGGCGAAATATTCGTTTTCCATAGTGCTGTAAAAGAGCGGCTAAGATAGGGAAAACAAGCCGAATGTGCTGATGTGTATATGTGAAGATGTGCAAATGTGCAGATGTTTCGATCAGAGCCTCATCTGCACATTTACACATCTTCACATATGCACATTATTTCTTTTCAAACTCGCGATGGTCTTTCTTATAGAGCTCGTCGGTGGAAAGGCTTTTGAAATAGGCGTAAGTCCTTTTCAGACCTTCGGCGCGGTCTACTTTTGGTTCCCAGTTCAGTAACTTTCTTGCGATGGTGATATCCGGCTGGCGTTGTTTCGGATCGTCGGTCGGGAGCTCGTGGTAAACTACTTTTTGTGTGGTGCCGGTGAGCTTGATAATTTCTTCCGCGAAATCTTTGATCGTGATCTCTTGTGGATTTCCGATGTTGACGGGATAGGCATAATCGCTCATGAGCAAACGGTAAATTCCTTCGACAAGATCGTCGACGTAGCAGAAAGAACGCGTCTGTGAGCCGTCGCCAAAAATGGTAAGATCTTCTCCGCGCAACGCCTGGCCGATGAATGCAGGTAATACACGACCATCATTCAGTCGCATACGCGGACCGTACGTATTAAAAATGCGGATGATCCTTGTTTCCAATCCGTGATGAGTGTGATATGCCATCGTAATCGCTTCCATGAAACGTTTTGCTTCATCATACACGCCACGTGGTCCGATCGGATTTACATTGCCCCAGTAATCTTCTGTCTGCGGGTGAACTGTCGGATCACCATACACTTCAGAAGTTGAAGCAACGAGGATCCTTGCGCCTTTTACACGTGCAAGTCCAAGCAGATTATGTGCGCCGAGCGAACTTACCTTCAGCGTCTGGATTGGAATTTTTAAATAGTCGATCGGGCTGGCGGGAGATGCAAAATGTAAAATGTAATCGAGCTTTCCGGGAACAAAAACAAATTTGGAAACATCATGATGATGAAATTCAAAACGTTCGTGCTTGAAAAGATGTTCAATGTTTTTAAGGTCACCGGTAATGAGATTATCCATTGCGATGACGTGAAATCCTTCGGCAATAAAACGATCGCAGAGATGTGATCCGAGAAATCCGGCGGCACCGGTGATTAGAATTCGTTTTGGCATTGGGTGATTGATTTAAAGCAATGCGAAGGTACAAAAGCTTCGTTGGTGAAGATGTATCTTTTTATTTATTTGCCGTTATTTATACATGAAAATTAATATGTTACTTCTCCTGATTCTGCTTTCAGCTTTTGTAATTTCTGCAGGTCGGAATGAAAGTCCCGAATATATACGCATCAATTTTGTCGTGCAAAATCCAAAATACTATGCCAATTCAATGTCATATTTCAAGATTACAGGCATGCGTGACGTACTGTTACAAAAGAGAGCAAATGACACATTGCAAAAATGGTTTTATGAACCAACAGGCTTTTTCAAGCCGGGAAAGAATATTCCAAAGCCTTTTGATCATCGCAAAGTAGAGAAAGAGGAATCAATGTGGCTTTACAGATTAATGTGTCAATTTCATGGCGATACACTGGAATCAATTATTTTCAACGATAAAGACAGCGTGAAACTTCTTGGACCTTCCGGTTATAAAGGTTCCGGTCAAAGCACCTGCACCTGGAGTGCGGCTGTTTATCGCAATCATCTTTTGGTGATATCGCTTGAATATGACCAAGCCAAACTTCGGGATTCAATCGAAGATCCGTTATTTCTCGACCTCCGCACGCTCCAACGGCCAGGCATGAAAGTGGATGTAGTTTTTCCTCAAAATAAAAATGCCGAAATGAGAAGCTACATGAAAAATAAAATTGAGGCGGAATTTATCCGGCAACATTTTTATCGAAAAGTAGTCGTTACCCCAAATTTACAAGATTCCGTTATTACAATTTCTTCCTGGCAAATCCTCGGTTATATATCAGGATATGATGTCCAACTTTCTTTTCCCTATACACTGGACGGAATTACAAGTGATGGAAAACCAATTCTTCTTGATCAATACTTTATTTTCACGTTGAAAGAGCTCTCCACTTTTACAGATGAAAAATACGCAGATAAAATTGAGGAAATTTTGAAATAATCTGTGCTGAAATAATTTATCTCGAAACAACCGCTCTCCCAATACTGGAATAATAAAATCCATTCTCCTGCATCTGATCGAGACTGTATAAATTCCTTCCGTCAAAGATCACCGGCGCTTTCATGAGCGATTTCATTTTTTCAAAATCAGGTGTGCGGAACAGGCTCCATTCTGTACAAACGATCAATGCATCGGCGTGGTTGAGCACCGCGTATTCATCAATTCCGAATTCGATTTTTCCGTTAAGCAGCTTTCCTACATTATTCATTGCTTCCGGATCGTAAGCAGAAATGTGTGCGCCTGCTGCGAGCAATTCGTCAATGATATAAAGTGCGGGGGCTTCGCGGATATCGTCGGTATCGGGCTTGAATGCTAGTCCCCAGATAGCGATCTTTTTACCTTTCAGGTCCTCTTTGAAAAACGATTTTACTTTCGGAACGATAACTGTTTTTTGTTTTTCATTGATCGCCATCACGGCCTGAAGTATCTGCATTTCCTGGTTAGCATCGCTCGCTGATTTTGCAAGCGCCTGCACATCTTTCGGGAAACATGATCCGCCGTAACCGATACCGGGGAATAAAAAACGTTTTCCGATACGATCATCCGAACCGATACCGATGCGCACCATGTCCACGTTCGCACCGACTTTCTCGCAAAGGTTTGCAATCTCGTTTATGAATGTAATCTTAGTCGCGAGGAAAGCATTCGCTGCATATTTTGTAAGCTCTGCCGATTTCTCATCCATAAAAATGATTGGATTTCCCTGGCGGACATACGGCTTGTATAATTCTTCCATCAGCTTTCTTGCGCGATCGCTGCTGGTTCCGATCACCACACGATCAGGCTTGAGAAAATCATCGACAGCAAATCCTTCGCGCAAAAACTCAGGATTTGAAACTACGTCAAATTCATATTTCGCATTTTTAGCAATTGCAGCGTGCACTTTTTCGGCAGTTCCTACAGGCACGGTGCTTTTATCGACGATGATCTTGTATTCTTTCATCATGCTTCCCAGCTGTTCAGCAACGCCAAGCACGTAGGAAAGATCAGCAGATCCATCTTCGCCAGGAGGAGTCGGAAGCGCGAGGAAAATAATTTTCGCATTTTCAATTGCACTTTCAAGATCTGTAGTGAATTTCAAACGGCCTTGTTTGATGTTCCGTTCAAAAAGCGAATCAAGATGTGGTTCGTAGATCGGGATTATTCCGTTACGCATTTTTTCAACTTTCACCGCGTCGATATCCACGCAGATCACATGATTTCCGGTTTCGGCAAGACAAGTTCCGGTGACAAGACCTACATAACCGGTTCCAACAACTGCAATATTCATATAGTATTATTTGAGTATTTTTTCAATTTCAGATTTAAACCAATTTGTCCGGGACAATTTTAGTTTGTCCAGGTTTTGCCTCTCAGGCAAAGTAGTCCCATAATCTTTCATAGGGAAATACGGATAAAAGTCAGTAAGGTTATTACTTTCCAGCATTTTTGCAATGTCTTCTCCTCCTTTATCAAATTGCTTCCTCTTATTCTCGTGCCCGCTTTCTTTGAAAAAAGGATAGGAACTTCTTGAATTTTGTAAGCGGAAAACCAAAGCAATCAGATCTTCATTTTTTGATTTGATCAATCCCGAGACATAATTTGCTTTATTATACTCTCCGTTTTCTTGTTTGAAATATTGTTCAAGATTATCAGGATGATATAGATAATTTTCAATGCTGTAAAATTCTAATATTTTAAGCCCGGGATATGTATCTATAATGAGGGCCCTTTCGTCATCAAGTAAATAATCTCTATCTATAATACCGCTATACTGACCTGATCTTACTTTAAAGAATACATCATTTTTGTTTGAAGCGTCAATAAAAATAGTGTTGGAAATATTAAGCCCGTTATAATACCTGGTATCCTTGTTTTCTGCAAAAAAAAGTTGTTTGCCCGTTAACAATTGTTTGAGAGAATCTTTTGGGACCGCTATTTCAAAAACCTCAGACGCATCTTTATGGAGAGGAGTTAAAATTTGCGGCTGGTCAAAGTCAATACCATCAAAATCAATAATCACGGCATGCTCTACTTCATTTGCATACTCAATAAACCCAAGAGAGTGGCTTGCTGTCCAAAGCTGGCATTTTTCAGGAAGCCAATATTCAACAATTTCTTTCAAAAATGTTTTCTGAAGCGCTGTATTGAGATGCAAATCTATTTCATCAAAATAATAAACAGTGTTACTATACTGCGTTCGACGACTGAAGAGATTAAAAAGAATATTAAATATCTCCTTTTCTCCATTGCTTAACACATCGTAATGAAACTCGTATCCTCCTTTACTAAACTGTATCGATGCTGGTTTACTATCCCCCGGTGGAGTAATGCTAATTAATTTTAACAACGTATTGGTATCATCCACAAAAATCCTGGCAAAAGCTTCATTAAATGGATCAATGAATTCGCTACGAATCTTGTCATAGGAAAAATCCTTTTCACGGAAGATGCGATCAACAATTTGGTTTAATATATTTTCAATGTCATTTTCAAACCGATTATCAAGATCAATGAATGTTCTGGATCGATCGTCTTTCATAAAAGTTTCACGCCCCAAAGTTTTTCTTTCTAACCTTGGTAATTGGCGCATACTTGTTCGTCCATAAAAAATGTTTTTATTATCGGTAAAAAGAGTCCTTTCATTATCGATAAAAAGAGGTCCCTCATTGTTATACACTTCACGTCCATCATCAAAAATAACCTGAATTTTAAATTTATCGTTTTGATTTTTTCGATAATAGCTACTAATGTCGGGACCAGGCAAAGTTGGCTGCAACAATCTATGAAATGCATCAAAAAGACTACTTTTTCCTCCTCCATTAGCCCCAATAACCAATACGAGCTTAGGTAGTACCTTATATGTTGAAAGGTCTATTACAAGATCCGTAAATCGCTTGAAGTTTTGAAGGTGGACTTTTTGGATATACATTTTCTATATATTAATAAACTCAAGCACACTTTCCGTGATGTACCTGAGCGTTTCTTCCTCCAGCTCGGTGTGGATAGGAAGTGACATGACACTAGCGCAAAGCTCCATTGTCACTGGAAAATCTGCGTCTTTATTTTGCGGATTGCTATACGCTTTCTGATGATGAAGCGGCAACGGATAATAGATCATTGCCGGAATTCCTTTAGAAGAAAGATGTTCGCGCAATGCTGCACGATCAATTCCATTGAGGCGAAGTGTGTATTGATGAAAAACGTGATCGCTGTTTTTTACACGTTCAGGAATTTTTATTTTCGGGTGATTTGCAAATGCTTTGTCGTAATAATCTGCCACCGCATTTCTCGCAGCAGCGTATTCATTTAAATAACGAAGCTTTACGCGAAGGATTGCCGCCTGGATGCTATCGAGTCGTGAATTGACGCCGATGCTATCGTGATAATAAAGCGTGCTTTGTCCGTGGTTGCAGATCATCTTCAGCTTTGCTGCGAGCTCGCTGTTGTTTGTATACATCGCGCCGCCATCACCATAAGCGCCAAGATTTTTTGAAGGAAAAAATGAAGTGCAGCCGACATCGCCGATCGTTCCTGCTTTTTGTTTGCGGCCATCGCTGAATGTATAATCAGCGCCAATCGCCTGGGCAACATCTTCGATCACGAAGAGATTATGCTTCTTCGCCAGCTTCATGATATTTTCCATATCCGCGCATTGCCCGAACAAGTGAACCGGCACAATTGCTTTTGTCTTCGGGGTAATTGCTTTTTCAATTGCGTCAACAGAAATATCGAACGTTCCTTGATTCACATCAACAAGCACGGGAGAAAGTCCGAGCAATGCAATTACTTCTGCGGTGGCCGCATAAGTAAAATTTGCAGTGATCACTTCGTCGCCTTGTTTTAAACCGAGCGCCATCATGGCAACCTGTAATGCGTCGGTTCCGTTTGCGCAGGGAATAACATGCTTTACTCCGAGAAACTGTTCAAGCTCCGCCTGGAATGCTTTTACTTCAGGTCCGTTAATAAACGCGGTGGAGTGAATAACGTCAAGGACAGCTTTGTCGATTTCCGGCTGGATTTTTTCATATTGACCCAGCAGATCGACCATGTGTATTTTCTTCTTCACATTTTGCATAAAGCTATGATTTTCAGAGGGCGAAGATAATGATTTTTACTCGTTCATGCTTGCTGCGCTTCCCTTCGCCTCAATGATTTTGCGTATAAAAAGCCAAAAACGACCAGTTATAAAACAGGTGAAACAAAGATTCGAAATTGGTTATCTTTACTTTATGAAATGGAGACTTTCTGCCCTGCTTTTTAGCTTATTATGTTCGGCTTCGCTGTTTTCGCAAGACCTTAATACACAAAAAGCTAAAAGCCGTTCTGATACTGTTATCACACCTTGTTTTGCGCTTTCTTTTTCATACGCGCTTCAATTGCCCGGCGGCGACCTGGTGCATCGTTTCGGGGCTAATTCATCAGTCGGGATCGGATTGAATTACAAGACGAGGAAAAATTTTATTTATGGCGCGCAGTGGACTTATCTTTTTGGCAAGGATCTGCGTGGCGAAAATCCGATTGACAGCATCACGACCACCGAGGGTTTTATTATTGATAAGGAAGGGAAATTTGCAGATATCCGCATGTTTGAACGTGGATTTACTCTTGGCTTATCGGCAGGGAAAATTTTCAATACATTTTTATCGCCGAATATAAACAGCGGTTTTACAGTGACGGCTGGTGTTGGATACCTTCAGCATAAAATTAAAATTTATGATAATGGGGCTCGTTCGCCACAGTTTGACAAAGAGACATTGAAAGGATATGATCGGTTGACAAGCGGGATCATGACTACGGAATTTGTCGGTTATTATTACCTGAGCAAAAGCCGTTATGTAAATTTTTATTGCGGACTTGAATTTTATCAGGGCTTTACCAAAAGCCGTCGCTCGTGGGACTACAGCCTGATGCGCGCGGATACGGAAAACAGGATTGATCTTCTGTCAGGCTTCCGTGTAGGCTGGGTCCTTCCATTGTACAAAACAAGTACGCGTACAAAGTATTATTATTAAAAAGCTTTTTTAAATTCATATTTCGAAATCCCCGGGCTTTTAATGCGTGTATTTTATTCGCTCACCATTTTCTTCTACGGCATCGCGATCCGGGTGTCTTCGGTGTTCAATGTCAAAGCGCGATTGTGGGTGCGGGGAAGAAAAAATCTTTTCGCAGAATTAGAAACAAAGATCAAATCTTCGGCGCAGCCTGTTGCCTGGTTTCATTGCGCTTCATTGGGCGAATTTGAGCAGGGAAGGCCTTTGATGGAAGCGTTTCGAAAAAAAAACCCTTCGTTCCGGATCTTATTAACCTTCTTTTCTCCTTCCGGTTATGAAGTGCGGAAAAATTATCCTGGCGCAGATATCGTTTGTTATTTGCCGCTTGATACTCCCGGAAATGCAAAACGATTTGTGTCGATTGTGAAACCTTCGCTCGTTTATTTCATCAAGTATGAGATCTGGCTGAACTTTCTTTCTGAATTCCGCCGAAAAAAAATTCCACATTTTTTGGTGTCAGCTATTTTCCGTCCCGACCAGGTGTTTTTCAAATGGTATGGCGGTGCTTTCCGGAAGGCGCTTCATGGCTTTGATTTTATTTTTACGCAGGAAGAAAAGTCTGTAGAGCTTTTGCACAGCATCGATATCAATTCGGTAATAGTGGCGGGCGATACACGTTTTGACCGTGTGAAAGAAATTGCAGATGGCGCGCAGGATATTGAGCTGGCGAATATTTTTTCAGCGGATTCGAATGTGGTTATCGCGGGAAGCACTTGGCCTCAGGATGAAGAAGTTTTATTTCCTGCAATTGCCGGTCCTTTACGACATGGATGGAAGCTGATCATTGCTCCGCATGAATTGGGAGAAGCTCATCTGCGTTTGATCGAAGAAGGATTGCAGCAGCAAGGCATTACAAAAGAAAAAATCGCACGTTATTCTGAAGGAATAAATGCAAAGCTGAGATCGGCTTCGGTGCTGATCATTGATAATATCGGGATGCTTTCTTCTTTGTACCGTTACGGTCGCGTTGCTTATATCGGTGGCGGGTTCGGGAAAAGCATTCATAATACACTTGAAGCCGCAGTGTATAGCATTCCCGTTGTTTTTGGTCCGCGGTTTGAAAAATTCAATGAAGCGAAAGGGCTGATCGCGAAAGGTGGAGGGTTTGGTGTGAAGAGCGGTGAAGAGCTGAAGAATGTTTTGCTCGCGTTGATGATGGGCGAAAAAAATCATGCGATGCCGGGGAAGGCTGCGGGGAAATTTGTTTCAGAGCATACCGGTGCGACAAAAATTGTGCTGGAGAAGTCGGTGAAATTTTTTAATCGTTGAACACCCACGACAAGCCGAATTTCAGCGCGAAATCATTTTGCGGATAGCCGGGGATGAGGTAATAATTCCTGCCGAATAATCCCGCGTTGACATGATCCGCTTTTACAAAGATCCTTACCGGTTTTATTTTGATGCTTACCCACGCGTCGATAAAAACATAATTGCCGATCTCTTTTAAATTCTGAATGTAGAATTGCGAGATGTTAGGATTGTATGCATCGCCATAAAAAGCGGAAAGCCATGTTGCATCCACTCCAGCCTGCAGCAATAAAGCTTTTTTGAACAATCTGAAATTGCCATACACCGATTCGCGTACTACAAATTCGGGAAGGCGGATAGGAGAATTTGCCGGCAATTTATTCCAGGAAAAATCTGTTTTTGATTTTAGTGATTTTGTTCCGAGCGAAACATAAATTCTTCCAGAAAACGCATTTACAGAACCAGGAAGCTGTGCCGGAAGATAATTTTCGTCAAAATAAACCGGCTTTGCGTAATTATGAAAACCTGCAGTCATTGCGACAAGGCTGCTGTTGCCAAAAAACTTCAAAGCTGTAGCGGAAATATCCGTTTGTGTGGATGGAAAAAAATCATTGATCCATGCAAAATGATTTCCTGAATAATGCGAATAAATAAAATCGGGATGCTGCCGTTTTTGTTCCGCTGCAATGCCGTATCTGGCCCGTTTGACGACATGCGCATGAACGAAATAATCTCCTTTGTTGTATCCGTTTAAAACCACCCAACCTTTCAGGTTTGCATCGGGCATAAAATTCAACCGGGCAAAATCTAAATTACCATCGACCAGGAAATTTGAGAACGGCTTATAAATCGTGTCGTTAAAATATTCACCACTTTCATGCCGCACGCCGATCCTGCCAAACACTTTCCGGGTTTTCCCTTGATCGTGCAGCTGAAAACGTTCGAGCCATAAACCGTTTTCAACTTTCCATGTGTAAGTTGAATCGTCAGTCACCAGGGTGTCGCGCAACACATTCGCATAAAATCCGGCCCGGGGGTTTCTGTCGTAATAAACATATTTTTCATCCGAGATTCCGATAGTATGAACGATGGCCCACGAAGGATAAATTTTCGTTCGGTAATTCAACGAGTCATTTATATCGGAGATGGTGTCGGCGATTGCGCCAAAAGACCAATATTGTTTCACCCATGCTCCGCGCGTGCGCTGTCTGTTTTCAGCAGCAGAAAGATTTACCTGAACTATTCTCCTGTCGAGCTGCGTTGCGAATTGAAAATCGCTGTCATTTACAATTCCGCCATTTTCAGCCACTTTAATAGTTGTCCAGTAAACATCTGCCAGCAAGGCATAACGTTTTCCCGGCGCCCGGTACCAGCCATTCAGATTAACGCTTGTGTTATTTGTGTTTTGCCGTTGATAAAATCCAGCTGATCGGACGCGGTCGAATCCCAAAGCCACATTACAATTTTTCCCGAACGGATGCGCATGCGTTACGCCGACATTCAGTTCTTCTTTTTGTCCGAGGACGAGCTGAATTTTCGTGTATGGTTTTTCGGAATCGTAAAATTTCCGGTTTTCTTTTCCATACCCGAAATAGTTGAATGATCCGGGTCTGCTTCTGAATGTTTCGGTAGAAAGTTTGGGAATAAATAAATCTTTTTGAGGTGCCCCTGCATTTCCGGTATTCGGATGTCGTTCGCGATAATTCTGAAAATTATCGAGTTGATTGGTGAGCTGGGTGGAAAAGATGCTGAATTTTCCGTAGGCAAAATTATCTTCTGTAAAAGTGAAGAATTTTGTGGAGTCGACTGGAAATGAATTTGTGTCGGTAGTTGCTTTTTGCGCAGCTATTTGAAATGATCCGTAGAGGAGGAGGAATAATAAGAGAGAAAGTGCTTTTGTGCAGAATTTCATTCAGAAGGAATAAAGACAAAAGTACGGGAAGGAGCTGTAGTAAAGTGTAAAAAAATAAAACCCCGGTTCAATAAAGAACCGGGGTTTCGTAAAACTGGCAGCGACATACTCTCCCACCTTTTAGGGCAGTACCATCTGCGCGGACGGGCTTAACTTCTCTGTTCGAAATGGGAAGAGGTGAACCCCGTCGCTATAGCCACCATGATATCATCAAGGTTTTAAATAACATATTGGAAGGATATACAAATTAGAAGCGGCGTCCAAAGAAAGACTCAAGAGCAATTAGTATCGCTCGGCTTTGACATTACTGCCTTTACACCTGCGACCTATCAACGTCGTAGTCTTCGACGGCTCTTAAGGAAGATCTCATCTTGAGGCGAGCTTCGCACTTATATGCTTTCAGCGCTTATCTCATCCAGACTTAGCTACCCTGCGCTGCACCTAGGCGGCACAACAGGCACACTAGCGGTCTGTCCAACTCGGTCCTCTCGTACTAGAGTTAGGTCCCCTCAAATCTCCTACGCCCACAACAGATAGGGACCGAACTGTCTCACGACGTTCTGAACCCAGCTCGCGTGCCACTTTAATCGGCGAACAGCCGAACCCTTGGGACCTTCTCCAGCCCCAGGATGTGACGAGCCGACATC
>JALYQL010000336.1 GCA_030855855.1 Bacteroidota bacterium
GTTATAGGCAGGACATCCTGTTGCGACATCGGTAACGACTACGGTGTAAGTTGTAGTAACAGATGGTGTAGCAATTACAGTTGGTCCGCTGGTTGTATCCAGGCCGGTAGGAGGTGTCCAGTTGTAAACAGAATAACCTGTGGCATCGATCTGAATGCTTCCTGATCCGCAATAAGAGAATCCGTTCTGTGAAATTCCCGGGGGAATAACTGCGACTTCACTCATTGTAAGCGTGAATGCACCAATAGCAGGTCCGTTTCCATGTACGAGAATGTAATAAGTAGTGCCATTCACTGCGCACCAGGAAGCCTGCGATTGTGTTGCACAGAAATCATCGTTACCGGATTCACAGATAAGACTCGAGCAGGAACCAGAGAATACACGGATGCGGGTATCAAATTGTCCGTTCGTACAAAGTGATGCTGTGTATTGATTTCCATTTCCGATAACAGAGTACCATACACCGCCTGCAGTTCCATCAGTCGTTGTACATGGGATTACTGCTTCTGCGGTTGCGTATGTTGTGTTGTTGATGTTTGTAGACGGAACAGTTATCGGTGTCGCGTTTGTACAAGGATCATTTGAAGGGGCAACAATGCTGTAGGCCATTGTCGTTGGATCGGTAGTGGAGGTAGCACAATTGAAAAGTGATGGCAGCGCCTGGTATGTTCCGTTCGACGGGCAAATCCATTCAAGATAAGATTGCGAGCCGCAGAAATCATCATTGTAACCACCGGCATAATTTCCGAGGTTATCATTGATTGTTATTTGTGTGTCGTAGGAAGAGGCACCGGCATATCCACCGTATGCGGCACAAAATGTGAACATATATGTAACCCCTTGGGTGGCTACAAAATTGTAATAACTGGAAGAAAGGTTAGGTACATTTTGCAGTTGGATCGTTGTAGTAGGAACAATGGTTCCTCCTAATGTTCCGCCTGTGCATTGCGCGTAAGACGTGAAATGCAATAGGAAAATTGCAAAGCAGAATATTCCCAGACTTTTAAGTAACTGTTTCTTCATGAGGGTGGATGTTGTTGAAAGGTGTTTTTATACTCTCTAAAATTAAGGAGAATCTCTGAGCATTTCTAAAAAGTAGTGCAGATTTATAAACAGTTGAACAACGTAATTCCAGGAAGTTTTAGGATTGTGTAGTTTTGTCAGCCGAAATCGTGTGATCATCAGGTGGTTTGTGTGTTTTATCGCAAATAGCAACTGTTGAAATTTTTTGAAAAATTATGACACGTATGCTTATTATCGTAATATTGCGATAAATTAATAAAGATGGGTCTTACGAAAAGTGACGAATTTACGCTACGCGATAACCGCATAGCGAAATATGCAAAGGCGCTGGCACATCCTGCACGTGTGGCGATTCTTCAATTACTGATTAAAAAGCAAGCATGCATCTGTGGTGATATTGTGGAGGAGCTGCCACTTTCTCAGAGTACAGTTTCGCAGCATTTGAAAGAATTAAAAGCTGCCGGACTTATCAAAGGCGACATTGAAGGTGCTAAAGTCTGTTATTGCATCGACGATAAGGAATGGGAAAACGCCCAGAAAAGCTTCCGGTCATTATTCCTGACTTATGTAAAACCTAAAACCAAATGCTGAAAACAGATCGTTAAAATACGATTATTGAAATAATGACCTTAAAAGCATGAAAAACATTCTCATCCTGTGTACAGGAAATTCCTCCAGGAGCCAGATCGCCGAAGGATACCTGCGTCATTTCGCGGGTGATAAAGCCAATATTTACAGCGCCGGAATTGAAACACACGGTGTAAATCCAAAAGCCGTTGAAGTGATGGCTGAGGATGAAATTGATATTTCCTTTCATACTTCAAATAATGTGGATGAATACGTCGACATTCCATTCGATTACGTCATCACTGTTTGTGACAATGCGCATGAACGTTGCCCGGTTTTTCCATCACACGCCAAAAAATTCCATTACAATTTCCCTGATCCTGCAAAAGCAAAAGGCTCGCTGGAGGAAATCATACAGGAATTCCGCAAGGTGCGCGACATGATCAAAGAGTGGTGTGGCTCTTTTGTTCTGCTGAATCCCCTATGAAAAAATTCTTCGCCGAATTTATCGGAACTTTTGCAATGGTGTTTTGCGGCACCGGCGCGATCATTATTAACCAGGAAACGAATGGAGTGATCTCTCATGCAGGAATCGCGCTTACTTTCGGATTGATCGTTGCGGCAATGATCTATGCGCTCGGAAACATTTCTGGCGCTCACCTGAATCCGGCGGTAAGCGTAGGGTTCTGGATCGCCAAAAAATTTCCCGGCAAAGAAGTTGCACCCTATATCGTCGCGCAGGTTGCCGGAGCTTTTGCTGCCAGCGTAATTTTAAAATTGTTATTTCCCGCAAATGAATTTCTGGGAAGCACGCTTCCGCTGAATTCTGCTTTGCAAAGCTGGGTGCTGGAAATAATTCTCATGTTCTTGTTGATGCTGGTTATTCTCCAGGTCGCTCATGGTAGTAAAGAGCAGGGCATGTTCGCTGGTATTGCCATCGGTTCGGTAGTGATGCTTGAAGCGATGTTCGCCGGACCAATATGCGGAGCTTCAATGAATCCGGCGAGGTCACTTTCACCGGCAATTGTTTCCGGCCATACCGAACATTTATAGATCTACCTCACAGCGCCGTTCATCGGGGCAAGCATTGGTGTTGGTGTGTGGAAATTATTAAAATAGTCAAGCTAAGGTATGCCCGCTTATGAAATTTCAGATTGTAGTCAATCTAAAATCTAAAATCACTAATTCTAAAATTTAAAAGCCAGCTTTATCAGCAATCCCAGCATAGCAGCGCTAAGGATCACATAGGGCTCCTGTATTTTTTTGAAGCGCAGCAATAATAACACTGATGCAACTGCGATCATTACAGTAATGACATCTGTAAATTGTCTTTTTGCCAGCACAATTACCGCACCTGCAATAGCACCGATAGCCGCTGCTGTTACTCCATCCACAAACGCTTTTATCGCAGGATGTTTCCCGTATTTTTTGAAATAGGGCGCAGGCAGAATTGTAAATAAATAACAGGGCAGAAATGTAGCGCCTGCGGCTACGCAAGCTCCCGGAAATCCTGCAATAAGATAGCCGATAAAACCAACAGTAATAACTACAGGTCCGGGCGTAATCATAGCCACCGCCACTGCGTCAAGAAACTGCTGTTCTGTCAGCCATTGATTTTCTTTTACCACACCGCCGTATAAGAACGGAACAATTGCCAGCCCGCTTCCGAAAACAAACGCGCCTGCTTTCGTAAAAAATAATGCAATCTTTCCAAGTTTCGAAACGACAGTGATTGTTTGCACCTGGAGTAAAAACGGCGTAAGGAAAATAGAATTGGTGGAGCGGAAGATTTTCGGCGGCGATTTTACAAACCAGATCAGCACACCCGCTGTAAGAATCAGCCAGAGATTTTCGGATTCATAATAAAAAGTAGTAGCGGCAAGCACCAGGTAAATTCCCCAAAGCCAGGGATCTTTCCCGATTGATTTTGTCGTGAGCTTGTAGCTGCTGATTGTAATGATTCCGATCACCGCCGCGCCGACGCCGTAAAAAACAGATTGCATCCACGGCAATCCACCGAAATGCACATAAGCCCAGCCCAGTGCAACGACCATTATAAAAGAAGGAATAACAAACGCGATACCAGCAACGGTCGCCCCGATGATGCGGTAATGGACATAACCGATATAGATCGCGAGCTGCGCCGCAAGCGGGCCGGGTGCAAGCTGTGAAAGAGCCATGCCTTCCTTATAGTCATCTTCGCTGATCCACTTTCGTTTTTCCACAAGATCGCGATGCATGTAACCAACCAGCGCAACAGGTCCGCCGAAACCAATCGTTCCAAGCTTCAGAAAATATAACAAAAGATCGCGGAGAGAATAGCAGGGTTTTTCTGCGGACATATGTTTCAAATGTACATGTAAATAGAATTATTCAGTAATTTGTAGAAATGAACATCAGCCAGGGGAGGTGGGCTGTTCGATTGATCCGAAGTTGCAGCAACTTATTTACCTGGTTTCTTATTTCCCCATTTCATCTTGTTAATTATATGAAAGCAGCAACCGTACACGAATTAAAAAAAGAATTAATCGAGCTTGAGCCAAAAGAGCTGGCTGAATTGTGTCTTCGTCTTGCAAAATTCAAAAAGGAAAACAAAGAGCTGCTCACTTTCCTGATGTATGAAGCGCATAATGTACCCGCATTCCTGGTGGAGCTGAAAAAAGAAATTGAATCGCAATTCTCAGAAATGAACCGCGATAATTTATACCTGACGAAAAAAAGTCTCCGGAAAATCCTTCGCATCACCAATAAATACATCCGTTATATTGGCACAAAAGAAGCTGCTGCAGATCTGCTGATCTTTTTTATCAGCAATATTAAAAAGTCAGATATACCAGTGCATAAAACAGCCGCGCTGGCCAACCTGTACATGGGACAGCTGAAAAAGATCAACATTCTTATTGAACAGCTGGACGAAGATCTTCAGCATGATTACAGGATTGAGCTGGAGCAATCAAAGATCGACAAGCCGGAATCACGCTTGTTCGGCTAATAGAAAATGACTTTTGCGTGTTGCTGAAATCCATCTTCACCGGAAATCTTTACACTATAAATTCCGGGAATTTGTTTTTCGATCATGTAGCTTTTCATTCCTGTAATATCCGCCGATTGCACAGCTTTTCCATTCACATCAAAAATTTCCAGCATTCCTTTTTTCCCGTTGAGCATCGGGAGATCAATGCGCATCGCTCCATCAGAAGGATTCGGATAAACAGCTAATGGTCCGCGGTTTTCATTTTCGGAAATTCCTGTAGGAATAGTTCCCGCTTTATACATCACATTTCCTGTGGCAAAATCCACCCACACAAAATGAAACGTGCCCGATGAATAAGCAACATGCGGATTTTTCTGATTTCCTGCAGCAGAATTATTCAGCACATACGAATTACCGCTTAGCCCTGAAGCGCCGGTATAAGAATAGGAATACATCGCATCTGAATTTCCGCTCACCGTTTGCTGGTACACGAGCGCGACTGTATCATTCGAACCTGCGAGAAAAGGATAATTCTGAATAGTTGTGCTTGTAACTGTGTTGTCAGCAAACGCTGTGAATCCGTTTTGCAATCCTGTATAGCTTGCGGTGCTGAGGTAAATACGATAGGAGCCTGAAGCGCGGCTCATGAAAGCGGTGATCACAGAATCTGTGGTGAGAAAGGGTGAAGGTCCTGAAGAAGGACAGCTGGTAATCATCCAGTTTGTATTGTCCATATCCATCACATCGGGATAGGTCATTCCTGCATCGCTTGAAATACCGATCCACATATCGCGAATGTTGCTGCTGTTTCTTCTCCATGCAGGAACAAAATAATTTCCTTTAATGGCGAGATACCCGGGACAACAATCGCATACTTCATCCGAAGCGGAATCGCTCACTGTAATCGCGGGAGGATATGTTGCGCCACCATCCACAGAGCTTGTGACTACATAGTGCGGATCTGCCATTACCGAATCAAACACCATGAACATGACGCTTGGATTTCCCGCATCAGAAACGGCAATGGAAGGAAAATCGTCAAGCGGACCCACACCCATATCTGCCTGTATGGGTAATCCCCACGTCACGCCGCCATCGGTAGATTTTACAACATAAATATTGGTTGTCATCATTGGCTCTGCTTTGAACACCACAAAAACAGTATTTCCACTTGCCGCAATTTCAGCGCCTGCCCAGCTATCAATAAAAGGATCCATGTTAACCGGCGTTATTGTGACAGGAGTATCAAAGCCGGTTCCGTTCCAGCGGGCAGTGTATAAAGGTTCAGCAGCAGTGCCGCCGCCCCACATGATCACCGGAATATTTCCGCTTGTTATTGCAATACGCGGGCGCGTTTTTCCGTAAGTGCTGCCATTCGCAACTGTAATTTCACCGCTCCAGAATAAGGGCTGTGAAAGAATTGTCCCGAGAGATAAAATAAAAAAAGCAAAAGTAAAAAGCAGCTTTATTTTCATTGGAAACAGCTTATGGAAGGTTAGAACAGTCCTAAAGATACGGATTTGAAAATTTAAAACTGTCCTGGTTTTTGGAAAAAAACTACCAGCGATACCGTTGTTTATTCCTGCTTTCCCACAACGACATTACGGGTACAAGATTAATCCCGATATAAGCTTCACCGCGCGCATAATTCAATGTGTAAAACGCGAATCCCCAATGTAAAATGCCATAGCCTGAATTAAAAAATATTCCGATGGCGGCAGATCGCACGGCCAAAGCATCATGCAGGTTTTGAATAGGGAAGAACATCCATTCAATGCTCACAGGTCCGAGAAGGTCTGCAGCTAAACGAAGAAATGGTTTTCGTGGTGCAAGACCTATATTGAAGCTGATTCCCGGTCCCACATGGTAACTTGAGGAATCGTAATCGCCCAGGTGTATGAGCGGAATTGTAGGAGAAATAGATTTAAAGCGAAGCGCTTCACGATTGGATTTATCCGGAAGATTTATGGTGAGCAGATCTCCCTGGAAGCGGAGGTAAAAGCAATAATATTTTCCTCCTTCGCGATTTTCAAAACGCGGGCGGATGACAATGCGGTATAATTCCCATTCGCGTTTTTTTACTTTTTTTACACGGGCGAGAAAACGATCTACAGTCGTGGAATCCTGAATGAGCGGAAGATATTTTGAAGTGTCCAGCATATCGGTATTTTCAAAATAATACACATAGCTTCCCCATGCATTCAGCTTTTGTTCAAGCGTATCATTGCGACCTTGTATCACGAACGCGTCTTTTATAAGCACGGTAAAATGTCCTGCTTTTCCGGGATCGGCGGGATGAATTTTTCTTTTATGAGGCTCCTGCAGGTTGGGAATAAAATCTCCTTTACGTGCAATTGTTTGTCCGTCTTTTTTAAAAACGAGAAGATGAAAATCAGGTGAAAGAGTCTGGGCAGAACAATAGAATGCACAGAACAAAATTAAAACCGGGACTAAAATATATTTCATCTTGGGAAGTTGGCAGGATGAAATTACTTCCGGAAGGAGAGGGCAAGGAGGTAAGGTGTGGATTTCTATTAACGGGGGATTGTTGATTAGGGGTATTGATTTGATATGTGCTGTGTGGGATGGAACACGGATGACACGGATTATAGGGATAAAAACGGATAATGTGTCGAATGCATTTACAAACGTTTGCAACCGACTTTATTCAAAAGCTAATTCGACATTTGTTATGTAATGATAACGAACTAAAAAAAACTAAATGTTGCACGGAAATATAACGGAAAATATAATTAAAGCTTTTTATAAAGTTTACAATGAACTGGGTTTTGGTTTTTTGGAGAAAGTGTATGAAAATGCCATGGTTGTTGAATTGAATAATTCTGGCCTTAAATGCCGTAAACAACAACCAGTAGAGGTGTTCTATCAATCGGTCAATGTTGGACTTTACTTTTCAGATATTATCGTAAACGATTGCGTAATTATTGAACTAAAGGCTGCCGAATGCCTGGTTGAAGCTAATGAATTACAACTCGTAAACTATCTAAAAGCTACACAAATAGAAGTTGGTCTGCTATTAAATTTTGGTAAGACCCCGGTTTTCAAAAGGACATTATTTACTAATGACAGGAAAAAAGCACTTCCCGCTATAAATCCAAATCCATCCCGATAATCCGTGTCATCCGTGTTCTATTCACCTTACCCCTGATCCTTCTTCTTCACCATCGTAAGAATTGTAGCGATCGCAACAGTATCCCCTGTCTGCCCATCATAACCATTTGCATCGAGAAAATCCTGCGGCGTGGCATCGTAAACATCTACCAGCCATTTCACAATTCCTTTTGAAATGTCTTCCGGATTTTTTTTCTCCTGGTCAATCTTTTCTTTACAGGTAAACCGTACGCCGAAGCTCATGCCCGGGTAAACAGGTTTTGTAAACC
>JALYQL010000338.1 GCA_030855855.1 Bacteroidota bacterium
ATATGATGTGTTCATGCTTGGCTCGATGTATATGGATTCTGTTGACAATTCAATTACAACCAGCTGCATCATCCGCAATTTGTCAAACACCACAAATACATATTGGTTCAGTGTTCGTGCAAAAGGACCACAACAAGCCATCGGACGACGTGCGATCGCAATCGAAAAGCTTCCCGGTGTATTTTGCCCGGGAGCAGTTGATGCTTCAGTAGTAGCGATCAGCTCTCCGCAGGATTATTATGTTTCCTGCATGAACACTTCCGCATTACCGGTGATCGTACAGCTGAGAAATCCCGGACTAACCACGATCACCAATATTCCGGTTTCGTTTTCGGTCAATGGCGGAACTCCGGTCAATGAAATGTATGTCGGCTCCATCGCTCCGTCTGCAATTGTGACATACACATTTACTGCAACAGCCGCAATCACAATAACCGGAAACAATACCGTTGAAGTATGGGCAGCATACCCGAATGATATTGACGGAACAAACGATACAGCAGTAATTTCAGTAGTGTATGCTTTGAGCACGGCTGTTATTCCTCCGCTGAGTGAAGATTTCGAAAGCTTTACACTCTGCAGTTCAGCAAGCGATTGTGAATCGACAAACTGCGCGATGATTAATGGCTTCCGGAATCTTGTCAACGGTACAGAAGATGATATTGACTGGCGGACTTTCGAAGGCGCAACTCCGACAACTGTTTCCGGTCCGGGAATGGATTACAATCCGGGAACAGCAACAGGTAATTATCTCTACCTCGAAGCTTCCGGCGGATGCGCATTTAAAACCGCACTTCTTTTCACACCTTGCATTGATCTCACCAGCTTTACAAATCCGACATTGACATTCGCGTATCATATGTATGGCAGCACCATGGGCGAAATGCATGTAGATGTTTATTCCGGGGGAACATGGATCAATGACCTGTTTACCATGTCGGGCGACCAGGGAAATTTATGGCGCATTGCCACTGTTCCGTTGAGCGCGTACAGCGGACAGGTCATCATCATCCGCTTCCGTGGAATTACCGGATCAAGCACTACGAGTGATATGGCTATTGACGCGGTGAACATCGGGAACCTGAATTCTGTGAATGAAACAGCTTCCGGCGTATCTGTGAATGTATTCCCGAATCCCGGCGACGGACTTTTTAATCTTTCCGTTTCGCAGGTGAATAACGAAAGTGTGATCGCGACAATTTATGATGTTGCCGGCCGAAAGATCATGGAGACAAGCTATGGCGAAGTTTCAGGAATTCTGTCGGAGCAGATCGACCTTTCCGCCTTTGAGAATGGAACGTATATTCTTGAGATCAGAATTGGTGCAGAGCGGGAAATTATCCGGTTGAATAAAATGGAATAGGCCTGGAATTTATTTTAGGGCGCGTTTAAGAAACGCACCCTAAAATAAATTTTTCCGAATCTTTAACTATATATGGAAATCAAACCGATTACAAAAAAACCTTATTCATCCCACAATTGGTAATTGGTAATTGGTAATCCGGTAATTGGTAATCTGTAATCATTTCCTCCCCCCCACCACCAATTCAATCAGATCTTCCTGCTTCAGATATTTATTCGCCAGGTCGAGCAGCTGTTCAGGCGTGATCGTGCGGATCGTTTGGACGTAGCGCTCGTAATATTCGTAGCCTAATCCATAACCGACAATTCCTTTCAACCGATCACCGATTGCAAACGGACCATCCGTGCTTCTCAGGAAAACGCCGATGAGATAATTCCGCACCAGCTCCAATTCATCTTCACCCACCAATTCCTTCTGCAGCTTATCAATTTCAAAATAAATTTCTTTCAACGCAGCATTCGTTACCTCTACGCCTACTTCGGTCGAGATCACAAAATATCCGCCGCCAAACATCGAGACTAATCCTGAACCGATTCCATACGTGTAACCTTTGTCTTCGCGGATATTCGCCATCAGACGCGAACCGAAATAACCGCCGAGCACTGTATTCAGCACCTGCATGCCGAGGTAATCAGGATGCGTTTTATTGAACAGCACGCGCCCTATACGGATTGCAGATTGCACCGCGCCTTCTTTTTCAATCGTGTGTACACGCTGCGCATCAGAAACAGCAGCAGGCAAAGTTTTGTCGCCCGATTTATTTCCTTTCCATTTTTCATCGCCGAAAAACTGCGCGAGCAATTCCAGCATATTCTCCGGCAATTTTCCGGAAACCACGATCATGCAGCGGTCAGAAGTGTAATTGTTCTTGTGAAAATCGACGAGCATTTCCCGTGTGAGCAGGTCAAAATCAGGAAGCTCGCTCTTTGCTCCGTAAGGATGCACGGTGCCGAAAAGTAATTCGTTAAATTTTCTGCGTGCAAGCACAGAAACTTTATCATTATCGACTAAATATTTCTGTCTTTTATTGGTGAGATAAATTCTGAATTCATTCTCCGGAAAAGATGCGTTTTGAAGAATGTCCTGAACGATGGGAAGCGTAGAACGCAAATGTTTATTAAGCGAAAACAACGTGAAGGAAGCCACATCGTGCTGCGTTTCCGTCTCAATGAACGCGCCATAAAAATCCAGCTCTTCAGCAATCACTTCCGCGTTGCGTGTATGCGTTCCTTCATCCAGCATATCATTCACGCCGGAACAAACCAGCGGATGCGATTGATGACGGATGCCGGCCTGGAAAATAAATTCGATCCGCGTCACTTCCTGCGTACCGGCGTTAAGCATATAAACAGGAATGCCGTTAGGAAGTTCAAGCTTTACTGCTTCAACAAGATTTATTTTTTCCACTTCATGAAATGCAGGCGGAGAGATTCTGTTTATATCGGACATTTTAGATTTTTGATTTTAGATTGATGGGGAAAATGGAAATCAAGAAATTGGGAAATTCAGGCTGTCCTGGTAAGATGGTGTAAGATGCTATACGCGACAAATTACTTCCGGACATATTTCCCCATTTCCTATTTTCTCATTTTCCCATTTTCTTATTTTCTTATTTCGTACCCTTTTCGCTTTCGCACTTTTCGTTCCTTATTTCGTTTTTCGTACCCTATTAGATAAGTAATGCAACGACGAACAATTTGTCTTCCTCAACACTTCCTTAGAAACACGCTGCAGATCATCCGGCGTCACAGCAAGATAACGATCCACTTCATTGTTGATCATTTCTGCATCACCGAGCAATTCGAAATAAGCAAGGTTCATCGATTTATCGAGAATGCTCATCTCGGCAAACATCAATGAAGACTCAACTTTGTTTTTCACTTTGCTCAATTCACGTTCTGAAATCAGCGCTACAGAAAGTTTTTCCAGTTCAGTAAATACTGCTGCTTCGGCTTTACCGGAATCGACACCCGGCGAAACTTTTCCCGATACCACAAACAATCCTTTATCCATATCGCCCATTACAAAAGCAGAAATTTCGCTGAACAAACGTTCTTCTTTTACAAGCCGCATATACAAACGCGAAGAATTTCCACGCGATAATATATCCGACATCAGATCCATTACATGATAATCCTTATGCCTTCTGTCGCACATGTGAAACGCCATTGTCAGCGAATCAAACGGCACATCGCGCTCCACATCCATGCGGCGGTATTCTTCCTGCTTTGGCTCTTCAGGCAAATTTCGCTTCGGTTTTTCACCGGCGGGAATCGTGCCAAACCATTTTTCACCAAGCGCTTTTACCTGTTCTGTCGTCACATCTCCTGCCACTACCATCACCGCATTAGCCGGCGTATAATGCTTTTTGAAAAACGCTTTCACATCATCCATCACCGCGTCTTCAATATGTTTTATCTCTTTGCCAATCGTCGACCATTTGTACGGATGCGTTTTGTAAGCAAGCGGTCGCAGCAGCAGCCACACATCACCATAAGGCTGGTTCAGGTAACGCTGTTTAAATTCTTCGATCACCACGCTGCGTTGCACTTCCAGGCTTTTATCCGAAAACGCAAGGCTCAGCATCCGGTCCGATTCCAGCCACATTGCTGTTTCCAGGTTTTCAGAAGGAAGCGTCAGGTAATAATTCGTAATGTCGTTTGTCGTGAATGCATTATTTTCTCCACCCACACGCTGCAGCGGCTCATCATAGCTCGGAATATTTACCGATCCGCCGAACATCAGATGTTCAAACAAATGTGCAAATCCTGTTTTGCTTTCATCTTCATCGCGCGCGCCCACATCGAACAAAATATTTACACAAGCCAGCGGAGTAGCCTCATCACGGTGAACTATTACTTTCAATCCGTTTGCGAGGGTAAATTTATCGTATGTTATCATTTAGTGACTGGGTGATTTAATGATTTGGTGACTGGGTGATTTGGTGATTGGGTGATTTGGTGACTGGGTGATTTGGTGACTGGGTGATTTGGTGATTTAAAATTTGAATTCCGAATTTGTTTATGGCGTGCGGGCCGGGCTTTACGCGTCTCGGTTTAACCTGGAATTGCTGCAATCCCTCACGCAAAAAAAATTCCGCAGATGGCGCAGAGTTCACAAAAGGTGCGCAGTTTTTTTCATCCGTTCTTATCCGTAAAATCCGTGTCATCCGTGTTCATTTTGAAGTGGTAATTGGTAATCCGGCACCGAAGGCGTCCCCTTGGGATAATTGGTAATTGGTAATCAAATCGCAGCACAAATCTCCTTTTTCACAGCATCATATTCGGTCAATATTTCGTTTACAATTTCCGCAGCCGGCATTATCTCCCGTATCATCGCACTCGCCTGCCCTATTTCCAATTCACCTTCCTCCATATCACCTTCAAACATTCCTTTCTTCGCACGCGCACGCCCTAGGATTTGTTTCAGCTCTTCAGCAGTTGCACAATTTTGCTCGGCAGCTTCAATCTGTTTAAAAAATTTATTCCTGATCAACCGCACCGGCACAAGCTGCTTCATCGTCAGCAAGGTATCACCTTCGTTCGTATTAATCACAGCATTCTTAAAATGCTCATGCGCCGACGATTCATTGGAAGCCACAAACCGTGAACCGATCTGCACACCATCCGCACCTAAAGCCATCGCCGCCAGCATCTGTCTGCCCGATGCAATTCCGCCCGCCGCTATCACCGGAATATTTACCGCTTTGCGTATCATCGGAATAAGCACCATTGTTGTTGTTTCTTCCCTTCCGTTATGCCCGCCCGCCTCAAAACCTTCCGCCACTATTGCATCCACACCCGCTTCCACACTC
>JALYQL010000070.1 GCA_030855855.1 Bacteroidota bacterium
TTCCAGGGCGGAACACCATCTTCCTCTTCAGCGCAAAATCCTTCGATCACTTATGCTGCGGCCGGAACGTATTCGGTTTCGCTGACTGCAACAAATGCTGGAGGCAGTGATGTTCATTCGGCCGTTGGTTATATTACAGTAACGGCTCCAATCGCAACACCACTTTCAACAACAAATATTTCATGCAACGGCAGCACTGATGGATCGGCAACTGTGGCGGTGAGCAGCGGAACTCCTGCTTATTCCTATAACTGGACACCAGGCAATCCGGCAGGCGACGGAACTCCTACTATTACAGGTTTGGTTGTCGGCACTTACACCTGCACAGTTACTGATGCGAATTCATGCACATCAACAGCATCATTCACCATTACACAGCCAGCAGTTCTTGATGCAGTAAGAACCACTCTGAATGTTTCCTGCTTCGGAGTATCTGACGGATCATGTACTGTAGCACCGACAGGCGGAACTCCTGCCTACACGTATTCATGGTCGCCGCTGGGCGGAACAGGTGCAACAGCTTCAGGCCTTGGCGCTGGTTCGTATACCTGTACGATCACAGATGCAAATGGCTGCATACGTACAAAGAATTTCCTTGTCACACAGCCGACCTCGCTTATTGCAAGCGCTGCATCGCAGACTGACAATACCTGCAACGGCGGCACTAACGGATCAGCTTCTGTTTCTGCTTCAGGCGGAACTCCTGCTTATTCGTTCGCATGGGCGCCAAGTGGTGGAACTGCTGCCACAGCAAACAGTCTTGCAGCAGCAAATTATACCTGCACAGTTACTGATGCAAACGGTTGTACAACTACACAAACATTCGCCATCACAGAACCGGTAGCAATCATTCTCAGTATGTCGGGAAGTGATGAGAATTGTAACAGCGCAGACGGAACTGCTTCAGCTGCTCCTTCTCTGGGAGTTGCTCCGTATACTTTTGTATGGGCACCTGGCGGACAAACAACTGCTTCCATCGTAAGCCAATCGGCAGGCACATATACATGTACGGTAACGGATGCAAACGGCTGCAGCACTTCCAATACATTCATTGTAAATAATATCGGCTGTTCAAATCCTCCGTTGGCTGGATTCAATTCCACATCACCTTCTATTTGTGTGGGAGGTTCAGTGAGCTACACAGACATGAGCACCGAAACGCCGACTTCGTGGAGCTGGACGTTCCAGGGCGGATCGCCTTCCGGATCAAATGCACAGAATCCGACAGTAATTTATAACACACCGGGAAGCTACGATGTAATCCTTGTCGCAACAAACGCAAGTGGAAGCGGATCACAAACTGTTTTCGGTTACATTACTGTTAATGCATTACCGACAATCAGCATTGTTTCTAACCCGGTAAGCGGAATAGTCTGCAGCGGAAGTCCTGCAACACTTACAGCAAGCGGCGCCACAAGCTATAGCTGGACAGGTGGAATCACGAATGCCGTTTCGTTTACACCACCCGCTACTACATCTTATACTGTTACAGCAACGGATGGAAATGGTTGTCAGAGCACCGCCTCCCGCACTATTACAGTCAACAGCTGCTCGAGCGTAACTACCACAGTACCGTGCGGACAAACGTTCAACAAAAAATCGATGAGCGTTTCAGCGGCAAATGTTCCTGCTGCAACCAGCTACCGATTCCGTTTCTATGATAACGTGACAAACGCGCTTGTGGGGCAATACACACAATCTTCCAGAACACTCCTTCTTGCGAATGTGAGCGGCATTTATTACAACACCACGTATAAATGGACCGTTGCAGTAAACGTAGGAAGTGGCTTCGGACCGGAGAGCAGTATGAGCTGCACCATCATCCTGGGACAGCCACAAACCACTGTACCATGCGGAGTGACTTACACCAACTTTAACACGTATTCGGCTGTAACAGTTCCGGGTGGGACGTTAAACTTCCGATTTAAGTTTTACAACAGCTCTACTAATGCTCTTGTGGCGCAGGTAACGCAGACATCCAATTATATTTATTTTAACCAGGTGCCGGGTCTGAACTATGGCAACACTTATAAATGGACCGTGGCCTGCGAATATCCTCTGGCAATTGGCGGATCAGTTTATGGACCGGAAAGCAGCATGAATTGCCTGATCACATTCAGCGCGCCGCAAACCACTGTGCCTTGCGGAAACACTTACACGATCTCCAGCGGTTACACAGCAGCGGCGCCGGTTTCACTTGCGCAGGGCTATCGCTTCAGGTTCTACCAGAGCAGCGTGCTGATGGCCACACGTGCGCAGACTTCCCATTATATTTACTTCAACCAGGTGCCAGGCTTAGCCTCTAATTCCATTTATACCTGGACAGTGGAGGTGCTTTATAATAACGGATCAGGACTGGTTTATGGACCGGCGAGCACTCCATGTAATATCTCGTTCGGACCGCCTGCTATGTTGTTGGTCAACCAAAGCGCGACAAAGGTGGCTGCGGAAGATAATACGATTGAAGCACCTGCGCTTTCTCTCGAAGTGTATCCGAATCCGTTTGCTGAGAACATCACTATTGTAACGAGCAGTGAAGTGAATGCGGTGCAGGTCTTCAATGCATTCGGAGAACTGGTCGAAACACTCGAGATCAAAGACGGAACGGTGGAGCTTCACTTAGGAAATCTGCCGAATGGAATTTACCTCATCCAGGTGCGAACTGCTGATGGTGTGGCAACAAAAACGGTGATTAAGCAGAATTAGAAATAATATATTGAGTAAAAAAAAGGCCTCGTCCCGTCCCTGCTTAACCGGGACGGGACGCCTTTTTGCTTTAATAAATTCTTGCTTTAATAAATCTTAAAATCGGGCGGAGCGATCCGGTTTACAATTCCGGTGAGCTTCAGAATATCAGTTGGTAATTCACTTGCATTTTTAAGATTTTCCCAGGCCACGCTTTTCTGATTGCGTCCTTTTTTAAGCGACATGTTAAACTTCAACCCTACACGTGTTACCGCAGTTCCACGATTCGCGTCATCATTCCATTTTACTGAATCGGCGTAAGCGTATATAGAATCGGCGGTAAGTTTATTCACCAGGTTGACAGCAGTAAGGACCGTATCAATACCATCGATTTTCTGGTGATAGGTGGAATACAGATTTGTTTTTCCTTCTTTGCGTTCTACTATTGCTTCCGCAGAGCCACCCCATGGCGGATAAAAAGCGATCGTGAGCGTTTGTATGCCCTTGCGGCTTTCTTTCCCGGGTGCTTTTTTTGTTTTGCAGGATGCAATCAAAACAGAAAGTAAAATAATGCTGAAGACAATGTGTTTCATACTATGAAATTAGCTAAAACACTTCTGATAAGCGCATAAAAAAACAGCGCCCGTGATGAGCGCTGTTAGTATGAACTGGGAATTATTTTTTAATATCAAACGCTTTTTTCAAAGCATTCACTGCATTAAGCTCTTCCCATGGGAATAATTTCACTTTCACTTTTTTCTCATTCTTTTTCCCTTTGTTGAAGATCTTCTCCACCACTTTTGTCTTGCGGCCCATGTGACCATAAGAAGCAGTTTCGCTGTAGATAGGAGTGCGGAGCTTGAAGCGTTTTTCAATAAAATAAGGACGCATATCGAATTCAGGCATCGCACCGATCTTTTTAGCGAGATCGCCATCAGAGATTGCTACGTTTGAAGTACCGTAAGTATTTACGTACAAACCAACAGGCTGCGCAACACCGATCGCGTAAGCAACCTGCACCAACGCTTCTGTACAGATGCCGGAAGCAACAAGATGTTTTGCAATGTGACGTGCGGCATAAGCAGCAGAACGGTCCACTTTCGAAGGATCTTTACCGGAGAATGCACCGCCACCGTGCGCACCTTTTCCACCATAAGTATCAACGATGATCTTTCTTCCGGTAAGTCCGGTATCGCCGTGTGGTCCGCCGATTACGAATTTACCTGTGGGATTAACGTGATAAATAATTTTACTGGTAAATAAAGCCTGGATGCGTTTCGGCAGTTTGTTTTTCACCCGCGGAATAAGAATGCCGATCACATCTTTGCGGATGCGGTCCTGCATAGCTTTTTCAGCAGCGAAATCATCATGCTGCGTTGAAATAACGATCGCGTTGATGGCTTGTGGAATGTTATTGTCGCTGTATTCGATCGTCACCTGGCTTTTGGAGTCAGGGCGGAGGTATTTCATTTGTTTGCCTTCGCGGCGGATTGCTGCCAGCTCTTCGAGAAGCATGTGTGAAAGCTCGAGCGGAAGCGGCATGTAATTATCAGTATCGCGGCTTGCGTAACCGAACATCATTCCCTGGTCGCCGGCACCCTGGTCCTCTGGGTTTTTACGTTCAACACCCTGGTTAATATCGGCTGATTGCTCATGAATAGCAGAAAGCACGCTGCAGGAATTTGCTTCAAACATGTATTCAGCTTTTGTATAGCCGATCTTGCGCACTACCTCACGCGCAATTTCCTGCACATCGAGGTATGCTTTCGATTTCACTTCTCCCGCGAGGAAAACCTGTCCTGTGGTTACCAGTGTTTCACAGGCAACTTTTGAAGAAGGATCGTAAGCAAGAAAATGATCGATTAATGCATCTGAGATCTGGTCAGCTACTTTATCCGGATGACCTTCGGAAACTGATTCTGAGGTAAATAAGTATGACATTCTTTTGGGCTGGTTTAAATTGGTGCGCTAAAGTACGATTTTCTGCTGTTTACGACTTCTCCTTCAAGTCAAAATGGACAGAATATTTCACGAACTTTGAACAATGAGGTTTCCCCTTTTCATAATGCTCTTCCTGCTTTCCTTTCAGCTTGCCGCTAAAAAAGCGCCGAAATGGAAGCCCGGTGTGTTTAAAACCACGCAGGAAGGAATCCGCTACAGCATTAAGAAGGTAGGAACAGGTAAAGAAATCAAAACGGGTGATGTTGTACGCTTTTTTTTATTTGCTTATAACGGTCACACAAAAAAGTATGATGCGGTTTTGAATCCGCCCCCAAATGCATCAGACTCAAAAACGGGCGGAGTGATTTCGCTTGATGAAAATACTTCCGAAAATGGAATTGTAAAAGCGATCAAGCTTCTGAAAAAAGGTGGTGAAGGATATTTTATAATTCCCGGGACATTGATAGGCCACGCTGATTCATCCTGCTATTTTATCCGCATTGTGGATGTATCAGCTCAGGTAACGATTTTTAATCCACCGGCAGATTCTGTAAAAGCAGATAGTGTAAAAATCAAAGTAACTGATCCGGGGCAAAAATATTACGGAGATACATTGTTTTCATTTATGAAGCTTGTGGAAGTGCCGCAGATGACAGATTGCGGGATTTCAGCAGTTGTTGTTGCGTTCAAATTCGAACTGACGTGGTTTGATAACGGCACTCAGCGTAAAAATATTATTGTATTTATAGAATGCCCCGAACTTTATGGAAAGGATTATTTTGTCAAAGGAGCATCTTATATCGTCACTGCAATTCCAATGACGGAAAATTACAAATCCGGCCACCGCACCATGAACAGTTATTCTCTCGAAAAACTGGAAAGCTATTATTGTTTGAGAGTGAAGAAGATGGGAAGTTAATTACCAATTACCAATTACCGGATTACCAATTAAATAAAACAGCAGCAACGTTATCACTTACCCGATACCGGTAAGTGGAAATAGAAAATAAGAAATTCCATTGGTAATTGGTAATCCAGTAATTATTCCCATCCGTAATCTGTAATCCTGCACCGAAGGCGTCCCCTTGGGATAATCTGTAATCATCCCTATTGGTAATTGGTAATTGGTAATCGGGTAATTGGTAATTTTTATTTGGTAATTGGTAATCTTTATTTGGTAAGCTCTTTAAATACGTCTTCCAGCTTCTTTTCTTCGCGCTGCATTTCTAAAATGGATAAACCATTATCGACAGCGAATTTGAAAAGGCCGGGGCGAATATCCATGTCGGGCTTTGTGACGAGCCGCCATGAATTTTCTTTGACGTGTTTTACGCTTTCTACTCCATTCAACGCTTTGAGCTTTTTTTCGTCAGCAGCTTTATCGAATTCAACAGAGATCAGCATACGTTGCTCATCGCCTTGCTGCAACTTCGAAGTTTGTTTATCTGTAACGATTTTTCCTTTATTGATAATGATCACGCGATCGCAGAGAATTTCAACTTCCTGCATAATGTGCGTTGAAAGCATCACTGTTTTTGATTTACCGACCTTTTTGATGAGCTCGCGGATCTCTGCAAGCTGGTTCGGATCAAGACCTGTTGTTGGCTCATCCAGTATCAACACTTCCGGATCATGGATCAGCGCCTGTGCAAGTCCGACACGCTGGCGATAACCTTTCGAAAGTGCGCCGATACGTTTGTGCTGCTCAACTCCGAGACCGGTTACATCGATCATTTCATCCACGCGGCTTTTTACATTTTCCATCTTGTGAAGGCCCGCAATAAACTCGAGATATTCCTTCACATACATGTCAAGATAAAGCGGGTTGTGCTCGGGAAGATAACCAACGCTCCTGCGCACATTGAGCGAATCTTCCATCACATCAAAACCATTCACCCATGCTTTTCCTGAAGTAGGAGGGATGAAGCAGGTAAGGATTTTCATGAGCGTGGATTTTCCGGCACCATTAGGCCCGAGAAAACCGACAATTTCACCGGTCTTTACTTCTAAAGAAATATTGTCCAGCGCAAATTGTTCGCCGTAAACTTTCGAAATGTATTCTACTTTGATTGACACGCAGGTATAACGTTAGGGTAGATGACGAAATTACGTAATCGGGAGGGAGATTTCTGTTAATGAATGAAAAAAAGCTTGACTAACGTGTTAGATCCCGGAGAGGGTGATTTGGTGACTGGGGGATTGAGGAAAGAGTAAAAAAAATAATCTTTCAATGTGCGCAGCCCTTCCCGGGCTGATTATCCAGTCACCAAATCCCCCAGTCATCAAATCACCAAATCCCTCATTCCTTAGTCACAATCAGGAATCACCACTTTCAGTACCTTTGGCGTATGTCATCTTACAAAGGAATTGTTCTGAAATCGACAGGGAGCTGGTACACGGTGCTGCTTGCAAATGGGGAGCGGATGGAGTGCAGGCTGAAAGGGCAGTTCAGGATAAAAGGATTGAATTTAAAGAATACGAATCCGATTGCTGTTGGCGATAACGTGGAGATAGAAATTGATCCTGTAGAAAGTTTGGGAATGATATCGGTTTTGCACGACAGGAAAAATTATATCATTCGGCGTTCCACTAATCTTTCGAAGCAGACGCACATCATTGCTGCGAATATCGATCATGCTTATGTTATGGCGACATTGATACAGCCGCGGACTTCGACAGGATTCATTGATCGTTTTCTTGTTACTGCAGAGGCGTATGGAATTGCGGCTTCGGTAATTTTCAATAAAAAAGATCTGCTCGATGAAGAGTATTGTGAATATGTGGATGCGTTGATGGGTTTGTATGACAGCCTGGGTTATACCTGCTATTTTATTTCTTCAACCGATGAAAACGATGTTGCGCAGCTGCGTGATTTAATGGCGGGAAAAACAAATTTAATTGCAGGCCATTCGGGTGTTGGAAAAAGCACGCTGATCAATGCGCTGGAGCCGGAGCTTGCTTTGAAAACAGGAATTATTTCGAAAGCGCACAGTAAAGGAAAACATACGACAACGTTTGCCGAAATGCATAAGATGCAGAATGGCGGATTCATTATTGACACACCGGGAATAAAAGAATTCGGAATTGTGGATTTGGAGAAGCAGGAGCTTTCGCATTATTTTCCTGAGATGAGAGATTTGCTTGGGCATTGCAAATACAATGGCTGCCAGCATAATCATGAACCGGGCTGCGCTGTTAAAGAAGCTGTTGAAAACGGAAAAATCGCGCTCACGAGATACGAATGTTATTTGCAGATTTTGAACGGTGAGGAATTACAAAAGGAGTATGAATAAAAAGTGTAATAAATGTTAAACCCATCGATAAATCAGAAATCTGCAAATTTTCTTGCTGATAATTTATCGAGAGCGTTTAATTTAGTGCGCTGTCAAAATCCTTAACGTGATAGTCAATTTTTAAACTAAAAAATATACGGGGTGTCTAAGCCCGGCTCGTTTCATTTATGAAGGCAACCAATTTAAAGAGAGATATCCCTGCCAGTATTGTTGTTTTTTTGGTGGCCCTGCCGTTATGCCTGGGGGTTGCCCTGGCCTCTGGAGCGCCACTTATTTCAGGAATAATATCTGGCATCATTGGCGGAATTGTTGTTGGTCTTTTCAGCAGTTCACATACCAGCGTCAGCGGTCCGGCAGCCGGACTAACAGCTGTTGTTTTTGGAAGCATAGCACAGCTGGGATTTGAAGTTTTCCTGTTAGCTGTTGTAATATGCGGAATTATTCAGATCATGATGGGTTTCCTGAAAGCCGGTTTGATCGCGAACTATATTCCTTCAAACGTTATCAAAGGACTCTTAGCTGCGATCGGAATTATTTTAATACTTAAGCAAATTCCCCATGCGCTGGGCTATGATAAAGATGTCGAAAATGATTTTTCATTTTTTCAAATCGATGGTGAAAATACACTTTCGGAATTGCTGGAAATGCTGAACTTCGTCACCCCGGGAGCAATAATAATCAGCGCAATTTCTATTGTCCTTTTAATTTTTTGGGAGCGGTCACCACTAAGCAGATTTAAATTCTTATCCGGATCCTTGTTTGTGGTCATTCTTGGTGTGGTCCTCAATTACATATTCATGCAATTTGTGCCTGCTCTTGCTTTGGAAGCTTCTCACCTTGTAGCAATTCCACCTGTCAGGATTGATGACCTTTCCTCTTTTATTCATCTTCCTGATTTTAATCACTTAAAAGATTACCATGTCATTCTCGCTGCGCTAACCATCGCTGCAGTAGCATCATTAGAAACACTTCTGAACCTCGAAGCCATTGACAAAATGGACCCGCATAAAAGAGAATCTGATCCTAACAGAGAATTGATGGCCCAGGGAATTGGTAATATTATGGCAGGCTTATTTGGCGGCATACCAATCACTTCAGTTGTTGTGCGAAGCTCCGTAAATATTAATGCCGGAAACGAATCAAAATTGTCAACCATATTACATGGCATATTCATTTTGATAAGTGTTGTTGCGCTGGCGGGCGTTTTAAATCTTATTCCGCTTGCTTCACTTGCCGCAATCCTTTTGATTACCGGTTACAAATTGACACGCGTAACCATCTTCAGGGAAATATTTAAGAAAGGCTGGCACCAGTTTATTCCTTTTGTTGTAACTATTCTTGCAATTGTATTTACAGATCTGTTGATTGGCGTACTGATCGGATTAACAGTAAGTATGTTCTACCTGATCAGGAGCAATTACAGAAATCCATTCATAATGGATAAGGATAAATTGCACGTTGGAGAAGTTGTACGATTGGAACTGGCGAACCAGGTTTCGTTTTTTAATAAACCATCAATTAAAGATACCTTATGGCAAGTTCCCGGAAATACAAAAGTTATCATTGACGCAACCTACTCCGATTTCATTGATAATGATGTGCTGGAAATAATAGATGATTTTAAATCAACTGTGGCTCCCGAAAGAAACATCCAGCTCAATGTGCTCGGGTTGAAAGATAAGTATGAATTGTCTGATCATATTCAATTCATTAATGTATTGGATAAGGATACTCAATCGAAACTTTCACCATCTGAAATATTAAATTTATTAAAGATCGGTAACAACAGGTTTGTGACCGGGAAGTGGAATGAAAAATACTTCCGCCACCAGGTGAATGCAACTTCCATGGGACAAAATCCGATGGCTGTAATCGTAAGCTGTATTGACTCGCGAACATCACCCGAGATAGTTTTTGATGCCGGAATAGGTGACTTGCTTACAATCAGGATTGCAGGAAATATTATCAGCCCGGAAATTCTTGGAAGTATTGAGCTTTCCGTTAAGAAAATCGGTGCGAAATTAATTGTAATCATGTCGCATTCAAATTGTGGCGCGATCAGCTTAGCAATCAACCAGGTTAAAGAAGGTAATATCGGTTATGTAACTTCCAAAATTGATAAAGCAATTGCACAAAGTGGATTCAAACATTCGGATATAGATGCTCATAACCATTTACTGATTGAAAAGATCACGATGGCAAATGCTGAAAACTCCATTGCCGAGATTTTTGAACAAAGCGAATATTTAAGAAGTCATGCCTTAAGCCATGATATTGCAGTGGTCGCGGCGTATTATGATACTTCCACCGGGAAAGTAAATTTCAGCAAGCAGAATTTGTAACAGCAATTATCTCACGAAGTGGTATTCATTAAGTTTAATGCGGGTATTAATTCAACGCGTCACGAAATCTTCAGTAACGATTGATGGAAAAGTAAAATCTTCCATCGGTGTGGGATTGCTTGTGTTGGTCGGAATTGAAGATGCGGATGCAAATGAAGATATTGAATGGCTTTCTCAGAAAATAATTAACCTGAGAATTTTTCCGGATGCGGAAGGTGTGGGAAATTTGTCGGTGAAAGATATTGCAGGTGAGATTCTAATCATTTCGCAATTCACTTTGCATGCGGCGACCAAAAAAGGAAATCGTCCTTCGTACATTAAAGCGGCCAAGCCTGATGTGGCTATTCCACTTTATGAAAGTTTTGTCCGCCAGGTTGAAAAAGAGCTCGGAAAAAATGTGGCCACCGGTGAATTTGGTGCGGATATGAAAGTGGAATTAATTAATGACGGACCTGTGACGATCTGGATGGATAGTAAAAACAAGGAATAACGAATGTCGGATGTAGCATCCGACAACACTTTTGAGGAATAACGAATGTCGGATGTAGCATCCGGCAACACTTTTGAGTATGCCGCATCCGGCAATACTTTTGAGCATGTCGCATCCGGCAATACTTTTGCTTCGTATATTGTAAAAAACAACTTTCTCTTGCAAAGACTCGCCATCATAGGAACAGGAATCGCCGGAATGAGCTGTGGCTATTTCCTGCATAAAGAGTATGACCTTACGGTTTACGAACAAGGCGATTATGTCGGCGGCCATACAAATACGGTTTCTGTCGATGAAGATGGAAAGCCGGTTCATTTCGATACAGGATTTATGGTTTTTAATCATGAAACCTATCCGTATCTCACGAAATTATTTGCTGAATTAAAAGTAGAGACAAAAAAAACAAGCATGTCCTTCAGCGTGCAGCATGTTCCTACTGGTCTGGAATATTGCGGCTCGGGAATGAATGGCTTGTTTGCGCAACGGAAAAATATTTTTTCTCCGAAGTTCATCCGCATGCTGATGCAGATCTCGCGGTTTAATAAGGAAGCAATAAAAATTATTCAAGATTCAGGATTCAAGATTCAGGATTCGGGTGAGATTACTGTTGAGGAATTTTGTGCGAAGCATAATCTCGGCGATGATTTTTTGCAGAAATATTTAATTCCGATGAGTGGGGCGGTTTGGTCTACACCGCCGGAAAAAATGCTTGGATTTCCTGCATTGACATTGATGCGGTTTTTTTATAATCATGGATTTCTTGGATTGGATACACAGCATCAATGGTGGACGGTTTCTGGTGGAAGCAAAAATTACCGTGATAAAATTATCGCACCGTTCAAAGAAAAGATCATGGTGAATAATGCAGCTGTTTCTGTTTTGCGTGACGATGACGGCGTAATTGTAAAATCTGCCGACGGAAAAGCAAAGCTGTATGACAAAGTAATCTTCGCCTGTCATGGTGATGAAGCTTTCCATTTATTGAAACATAAAACCGCCGACGAAGAGCGCCTTTTATCCTGCTTCAGCTACCAGCCGAACCGTGCCATCATTCACACCGATGAATCTGTCATGCCGAAAACAAAAGCAGCATGGTCATCGTGGAATTACCGCATCTCAAAAAAGAACGGCGTTGAAATCCCTTCCACGATCTACTGGATGAATTCCCTTCAAGGCTGCTCGGACAAAAAGAATTATTTCGTCTCTATTAATTCTGACGGAACAATTGCGCCGGAGAAAATCATCCGCGAGATTGATTACACTCATCCGCTTTTTGACGTTCCCGCCATCAATGCACAAAAAGAATTACCAAAGCTTAATGAAACAGGCCCGGTTTATTTCTGCGGCTCCTATTTCCGTTACGGTTTTCATGAAGATGCTTTACTATCGTCAGTGCAATTGTGTGAAGGTATTCTTGGAAGGAAACTATTATAAATGGGTACGAATTACGAATCAAAACGATTATACGAAGTACGAATGGCTACTAATATAGGTTCGTACATTCGCATGATTCGTAATTCGTACCCCATGAAATGCTTGTTCAAATGAAATCATTCTTATACAGGGCCAAAATAATGCACAACAGGACTTCTCCGAAGAAGCACCGGTTTCATTACAATGTCTTCCTGTTTTGTATTGATCTTGATTCGATCGATGAAGATTTCAAAAAAATAACGTTGGTCAGCAGGAACCGTTTTAACCTGTTCTCTTTCTACGATAAAGATCATCCTGTAAATGAAAATGCAGGTGGAAAAAAAACGGTGCGGGAAGAGCTGAATGCTTTTTTAAAGCAGAACGGCGTCGTAAATCCGCCTGCACGGGTAATGCTCATCACCAATCTGCGTTTGCTGGGTTATGTATTTAACCCTGTTTCGTTTTATTATTGTTACGATGAAAATGGTGCGCCTGTTTGTTGCGTAGCCGAAGTGCAGAATACATTCAAGGAAATGAAATTGTTTTTTCTCGGAAATGATTGCCTTAAAGAAAATACATTTCACCTGCGGACAAAAAAATATTTCTACGTATCGCCTTTTATTGAACACGATGTAGAATTTGATTTCCGTCTCGATCTGCCAACGGAAAAGCTGAATATCCGCATAGACGATTACAAAGGTGATGAACGCTTTTTTGTAAGCACGCTCACCGGCAGAAAAAAAGCGCTGACTTCAGGAAGATTGCTTGGTTATTTTTTCAGGTTTCCTTTTATCACGCTGCAGATCATTTTCCTTATTCACTGGCACGCTTTTTTACTCTGGCTCAAGAAAATTCATTTTCATAAAAAAACGGAGCACAAAGAATTGCAGCGCGATGTGATGAGGAAATACAAAGATTAATTTGAAGCCTGCGCGTCGAATATGACAGGGATATTCTGCATTTCTGCGCCGCCCCATTCCACAATTGTAAATCCGCTACGCTCAAATGATTCGATCTCCTGTGGAATTACCTGCGTGTTTTTATTTTCTTCCGCTTTTGTCCACAACATAAAAACACGGAACATTTGATCAGGCGCGGGAGTCACTTCAAGCCCTGCATATTCATTGTACGTTTCATTGAACATAAAATGAATGTAGTTTTTCTCATTCGCCACCATTCGTGGACACCAGTAAGTAATATAATCTTCAATCTCTTTTGAATTCAATCCCATCAGCTTCAGCTTTTCTTCGAAGAACGGAACAAGACTATCGCGCTCCACAATAAATCCTTCGTTCCAGTCAATAGAATTATTGTCAATCGCTGTTGTGCCGTCCCAAAACAGGTAATGATATTTTTTGTCGTTCATATGAATTGTTCCGTCCGGGTCCGCGGTAAAATTCCAGCCAATATCATAATACGGATACGTAAATCCGATCTCGCCTTTAAGATCAAGACGAATGCTGACCTGCTGCGTATCCTGCGGGTAAACATAGATCACCGGCTTGTCGCAAATGATCATGGAAGACGAGGACCTGAAATTGACATAAAGCGGTGTCCTGTATCCGCCAGAGATGGCAATTGAATCTGTTTTTATTTCATAGTAAAACGAACCGTAATAAAATTGAAAAATATATTTCCCCGGCATTATTTTAATATTTTTTCCGGTTTTTGCGTTAAATTCAATCGTATCCATTTTGCTGTTGTACGAGAAGATAACGTCTTTCGCAGGACTGCCGGTATCACCTGGAGCAATCTCATTCCCGCCATCTTGTTTGCTGAAATGCAATTCAAAAACAGCTTCATTTTTTGAAAGACTGAAATCTTTTTTACTTTCTCCGACGTACCAGGTGGGAATTGATTTTACGCTTTCTGAGTAACCATATAAGCTTAACATGCTCGTGAACAGCGCTAAAAGGATTGATTTTTTCATAGTATTTACAGCGTTTTAAGGAAGATGCATAAAAACCCGCTATTCCATAAGTAAAGCTTATCTTTTTTCTCCCGTTTTACTATCCGAAACAAGGAACTTCTTAACTATCTTAGCTTTTCAATGCGCTTCACCATCTCCCTTATTGTTGGCATTTTGCTTTTTTCCTCCGACGGTAAACTCTTCATGATTTCGCAATTACAAATGATCTGCGTCGATATCACCTCAGGCAAAACGCTCTGGGTACATCCGCTGTAAACGTTTTTTCGTATATTTTCAAAAACCATAGTATGTCAACTCTCGCCATTACCCATAACCCTTCTTTTTACGAGCGCGTCGTTCTCGACATGCTTTCCAGGATGGATAAAGGCCGGCTCGATGTTACGCTGCCGGATGGCCATACGGTTTCTCTCGGAAGCGGTGAAGGAAACATAAGAGCAGAAATGTCAATTAATGACAATGATTTTTTTCGTCGTTGTGTGCTTTATGGTGATGTCGGTTTCGGTGAATCTTATTCGGAAGGAATATGGGAAACATCATCGATCACGAATGTCATTAAATGGTTCCTGCTGAATATTGATAATGCTCCGAATCTTTCAGGTTCCGAAGCAAAAACCGCAGTATTGGGTGCGTTGAGATTTTTCAATAAGATCTCTCACGCACGCCGTTCAAATACGGTTTCCAAAGCGAAGAAAAATATTTCAAAACATTACGATCTCAGCAATGAATTTTTCTCGTTGTGGCTTGATCCGAGCATGACGTATTCCAGCGCTTATTTCAAAACACCGGAGCTAAGCCTTGAAGAAGCGCAGCACGAAAAATACGATCGCCTGAGCAGGTTGATGCGTTTGAAACCTGAACATCACGTGCTCGAGATCGGTTCGGGCTGGGGCGGAAACGCAATCCACATGGCTTCGAATTACGGATGCAAGGTCACCAGCATTACGATTTCTGAAGAGCAGCAAAAGCTTGCAACTGAAAAAGTAAAAGCTGCAGGACTTTCCGACAAAATAAAAATTGTGCTGGAAGATTATCGTATTATCGAAGGGCAATATGATCGAATTGTCAGCATTGAAATGCTTGAAGCTGTCGGTGCGAAATATTACGATAATTATTTCCGACAGGTTCACCGACTGCTAAAGCAAGATGGTTTGGTGGCTTTGCAAGTCATCACTTGTCCCGATTCCCGTTTCGAAGAATTGCGTCGCGGTGTGGATTGGATTCAGAAGCATATTTTTCCCGGCTCATTGCTTCCGTCAGTCGGCGCGATGAATAAAGCGATAAACAATACCGGCGATCTTACTTTGATTGATTTGAAAGATCTCGGTCAGCATTATGCACGCACATTAGCCATCTGGCGTGATAATTTTAATCGTGTAAAAGACAAGGTTGAAAATATCGGCTTTGATGAATCTTTCCAGCGCAAATGGAATTATTACCTGAGCTATTGTGAAGCAGCTTTTGCAATGAGGAATATCAACGTAATGCAGCTGCTCTATTCACGGCCGAATAATCTGCATTATTGATCTTGCCAGCCTTCGATACGCCCTTCGACAAGCTCAGGACTACTCAGTCTGACAAGATCAATAATTAGCACTTGGCAAAGACAACCCGTCTCCGGACATTTATCGCCCGTCACTTCAATCTAATGAATGAAGAAGCTGATCTTATGATCGGGCAGGGGAGAGTGCGTGTGAATGGAATTGCCCAATCTCCCGCGACGAAAATTGAATCGTATGAAGAAGTCAGCGTTGATGGAAAGATTATCCGCGAAGCTTTTTTATTTTCCTATGTAAAGTTTTACAAGCCGAGAGGTATTGAATGCACGCTCAACCCGGAAATTGAAAATAACCTGTTGACTGTGTTTCATTTTCCGAAAAAACTTTTTCCTGTCGGCCGCTTAGATAAAGAATCAGAAGGCTTATTGCTGATGACTGATGACGGAAAAATATTCAAAGACATTGCCTGGACAGAAAGTGGAAAGGAAAAGGAATATCTTGTTTCTGTAAACAAAACGATCGATGAGCTTTTTCTGAAAAGTATGCGGGAAGGAATTGTGATCATGGGAAAAACTACACGTCCGGCGGATGTAATTCCTGTGACTGAAAATCAATTCAGGATCATTCTTACACAAGGATTAAACCGGCAGATCAGGCGGATGTGCTATAAGCTGGGATATGAAGTGGAAGAACTGATTCGTGTGCGGATTGCGAATGTAGAATTGAGGAATTTAAAATCGGGTGCGTGGGAAGAATTGAAAGAAGAAGAGAAAACCATTCTCTTAACTCTTTAGCATAACCGCGGACTTTAAGTCCTCGGTTATGCTAAGGATTTAAAGCTCTCTTTATAATCTCTCAGTTTTACCCCAAGCTTTTTCAAATCAGCAGCAGATTCTGTTTTTTTCATTTGCTTCAAACCTAAAAGATTGTCTTTTGTCACCGGCAATTTCCTTCCCAGTAATTTGCTCATTGTAATCCCGAATTCTGCGAACCAATAAGGTATTTTCACAAAGCGCGGCTTCACATTTACAGTTGCCGCCAGCTCACGGTAAAATTCAACATACGGAATCGGTTTTTCAGTTGCGATCACGAATTTTCCTTTCAGATCTTTTGTAATAATAGCATCGATCGCTTGAACGAGGTCATCAATGTAAACGGTTTGCAAAGGTTGTTCACCGCTTCCGAAAAGAGGAATTTTATTTTTGAACTTCAGGTATTCACGCATCGCCCCGAATAATCCGCCATTGCCCAGCACAAGACCCGCGCGTATAACCGTTCCGTTTTCGGCTAAGAAAAGATCCTCGATCGCGGCTTTTTGTTTTCCATAAACGGAGAGCGCATTATGATCCGCCGACAAGCTGGACAGAAAAATTTTCTGCTTTACATTTTTAGATTCAAGCGCGTTTAAAAATTGCGAGCTGCTTTGTTTGTTCAGCTGAAATGCGTTAATGCCGCCCGATTGTTTGATATAGCCGGCATGAATAAACACATCAATATTATCCGGCAGGCAAACACTTTCGGATTTTGCAAGGTCATGCTTTGAGTAAAGGACGTGAAGAAGATGCTGCTCCGGTGAGTTACGGACAACTGCAACTACATTCCATCCTTTTCCAACAAAAAAAGTAGCAATGTGTTTTCCGATAAATCCGTTTGCGCCTGTCAATACAAGCGTAGGTCGTTTTTCACTCACGCCGTGAAATTACCACAAAAATTTACAGGCCGGAGTTTGATGCAGATTAAACTTCCGCTTAACCGATCCTTACACAACGCATGCTGATATTCGAATTCTGAAAACCTTCATAAAGAAAAGAAGACTCTTCCTCTTTATCCTGTAAGCCAAGCGTGTAAAGCAAAGGAAGATAATGGTCGTTTGACGGCACTGCCAGCTTTGCAGCTTTTCCGATGCTGAGATAATCAACCAGCGCAGCATGATCTTTCGAAAGGATCTTCGCTTTTACTGTTTCGTCAAACTCAATTGCCCAGTCATCATTTTTTTCATCCACCGGATTAAATTGTGCAAGTCTCAGATTGTGTGTGATATTACCGCTGCCAATGATCATGATTCCTTTTTTACGCAGCTCTTTTAATTCCTGCGCTAATTCGTAATGCCATTGCGGTGATTGATAAAAATCAATGCTGAGCTGAAAAACAGGTACATCAGCATCGGGCCAGATATGCTTCAGCACTGTCCATGCGCCATGGTCTAATCCCATTTCTGCATCGGCATGCACTTGTGTTTTTTTAATTACATCCTGCACGAGCTTTGCATTTTCGGGCGAACCTTTTGCCGGATATTTTACCTGGTACATCTCAGGTGGAAATCCTCCGAAATCATAAATTGTTTCCGGGTTTAATGTCGTTGAAACAAAACTTCCACGCGTAAGCCAATGCGCTGAAATAATCAACGCCGCTTTCGGTTTCGCAATCGTTTTTCCGATCGAAGAAAGTTTCTGGGTGAACGAATTATCATATAACGCGTTCATCGGATTTCCATGCCCGATAAAAAGTGCGGGTTGTTTTTCATCCGACGGAAGATCACTCACCATCTTTTTGAGATCGCTTAAATTCATGCCTGCAGCATTGGTCACCGTGCCGATTCCCAAAGCTGCAGGAACGATGAATTTAAGTGCTTCGCGCCTTTTCATATACAAATATAAGAAATATATGTATGTACATATAAAAAGCCTGTCACAGAAACGCTATAATTCCCCAGAACGGGAAAATTTTACGCAGTTTTTTTAGCTGTCAGCAGTACCGCGATGCCACCAACAAGCAAAATTCCACCAATAATCGGCGACCAGCTTATCGGTGTGGTTTTTTTTTTATTGATTTCCACTTTACCAAGGTCGAGCAATTTCTCTTCCCGTGTAACATTAATTCCGGTGATGATCATCAATGCAACACCGGCTACAATTAAAACAATTCCTAAGGCTTTCATAAGCTGTAAGTTTTACTGTTTAAGATTAAAGATAAAATCGTCTAACAGTAAAACTCAATTATTATGCCCGCATTTACCTGATCAAAGTCACAAATCCACTCGAGTCTGCCACATCGCCATTTAAATCGGTATAATTAATCACCCAATAATAAACACCATCGCTCGCATCGTTTCCGCCATTTACTTTACCATTCCAGTCAACAGTCAGATTATTTGAAACATAAATCAATTCTCCCCAGCGATTATAAATTGAAGTTTGCAGAGTAGTTATTCCTTTGATGAAAACAGGAATAAATATATCGTTGCTTCCATCACTGTTTGGACTAAACACATTCGGAAGCGTTATTACCACATCGCAATCTTCGGATGTTACTATAATTGTGTCTGAATCTGAACATTGATTATTAGTTGCCACAACCCAATAAGTTCCCGGAAGTGTAATATTGATCGAAACGTTTGTTGATCCGTCCGACCACAAATAATTGGTTGCAGATCCTGCATTCAGATTTGAAGATTGACCAATACAAAGTGCAAAATCATTTCCAAGATTTACATTCGGAAGTGGCAGGAAAGTAACATTGATTGTGTCGGAAGAAGAACACGTTCCTGAACTGAGCTGCACCCAATATGTTCCTGAAGTATTTACAGTAATTGCCTGTGTAGTCGCACTCGTTGACCACAAATAAGCTGCTGCACTTCCACCATTTAGAACACCATTTTGGCCTGCACAAAGTGAAATATCATTTCCAAGATTTGAAACCGGTGCCGGATTAAAATTTACCTGTATAGAATCTCCCGCACTACATCCGTTTACTGTTATTTGCGCCCAATACATTCCGGTAGCCGAAACAGTGATTGTTGCATTTGTAGAATTATCCGACCACAAATAAGCAGCGCCCGGAGTTGTTGCATCCAGAATTAATTGATCGCCCACGCACAAAGATGTATCGTTACCTATATCAAGCACTGGAGAGGGACTAAAATTTACAACAATTGTATCTTGCGAAGTACCGCAGCTTCCGGTTACAGTAACGAAATAAGTTCCGGGAGCTGTAACAGTAAAAGTCGGATTGGTAGAATTATTCTGCCATGCATAAGTGGCATTGGTGGAGGTTGCATCAAGAATCAATTGTTGTCCCTGGCAAATTGTAGTATCATTTCCAAGATCAACTCCTGTACTCGGGCTGCTTGAAAAACCGGGAGTAATTAAATGTGTAATGATATTTTCCATCAATGGAATACTTGTACTTTGATTTACCCAATCCTGGTCGGTTGTTGTAATTATATTTCCATAAGCAGGATTTGAAGGAACATATTGCCAGCCGTGATTTGCGCCGCCGTATTCGAGAAAAGGAAGAGTGTTGCAATCACCGTTTCCGGGAACAGAATACCAGTAATAAGAAATAGAAGGAACGACATTGTTTGTTGTAGCAAAAGTTCCAAGCACATTCATCGGCGAAAGATCTCCGGCCATTGTAACGGTCCACGTAAATGTACCGCCGAGTGAGCTGATGATGGAAGCGAAAGCCTGGTTACAATCGTAAGATGACAAATATTCACTTTGGATATAAACCGGTTTCCCTGTTTGTAAGAATGCAAGAATGGTAGCAACACGATTTGATGGCAAGGTTCCAATGCCTGATGAAATGATCAGGATATCGGTTGTTGCAAAAAATGTTGTGTTGTCTAAAGTAGTTTGAGGCAGAATGGATGGTGTATGTCCCATGCCGAGCGCGACACCATTCCAGGTTGCATCCATGGTATGCGCGGTATTGAAAGAAGTGCTTTCAATAATTGTGATGTTCAGCGCGAAAGATGAAATGGAAATGCTGAGAAAAAATACAGCCAGCGTAATTTTTTTCATCTTATGGATTTGAGGAGCGGGTACGATTACACCTTATCCTCAAATATATGGAACCTCAAGATGGGAAGCAATTATTTACGTGCATTCTCCGCAACAACATGAGCATTTGCCATCAGGGAAAGCGTTAAACCTTTTGCCGGTAAAAATTTAAACCCGGAACCGTCAGCGACAAAAACATTTTTTGTTCCGTGTAATTTTCCTTCAGGTGATAATGTAAATTCCTGGCCAGTTTCATTAAAAGGTAAAACTCCGGCGTAATGAATACTTGCACCATTTACAGGACGGATTTTTTTCAGAGCGTATGCACCTATTTTTCGTAAAGCAGAAACATATTTTTTCTCACGCGAAATAATCGTTTTCTGTGAATTTGTTTTTTTATAATGCACATGTAAGTGATCTCCGGTTGGAGACTCTTCATCTTTTTCAAGTTGCAGAAACTGATCTTCGGAATATTTTTCCGGGTGATGAATTCCGGCAATAATTAAAGCGGGTAAAATATGCTGCATTAAAATTCTTCCATCCTTAAAATTCAGAGGAGTTTCTCTTAGCAATCGAAAAAGCATCAAAGAACGATAAGTATAGATTGAAGCCATTGCGACATCCGATTGTTTACCATCGGCATCATGAAAAAAAGAAAGCTGGGCAAAACCGGAATTATGTTCTGCCATTTTTTTCCCAAGTCGTGACGGAACAATGCATGGAATGTAAGTGTAAGGATTGCACAGAATGGGAAGTTTCCTTTCTGATCCGCCTTTCATTGAACGCAACACAATTCTCGCAGTTCCCAAAACTCCTGGTGCGAGAATTAATTTTTTGCATGTAAATGTTTTTTTCTCTTTGGTAGTAAGATTCAAAGCATTTACACAAACAACGTTTTCTACTTCCGAAAAAGAAATGATGAGCCACCCGCCTTCATAGCTGACGTTTGGTTTTTTTCTTAATTCATCAATGGTGATTGCAGGACGATAAGCTGCCTTTTCCTTATCGTCATAAAAATCCATGTCATTGAGCGAAGTTGCTTTTCTGCCATTTTTTGCTTCAGTCAATAATGCGAGCGCAGGCCGTCCGAGAAAAAATCCTTTTTGATTCAGTGCATTTTTTTTCGAATTGTATTTTTTTAAAATTGTTTCTGCTGTTGAATCGAGTGGGGGAACGTGTTGTGTATGCTGGATATGCGCCGCGGTAAATTTTCTCGCATCATCAGTATTGGAATTTATGCCAATGCGATCAGCAACTACCTGGTAAGCGGAATTCATTTTATCTACAGGAAGTCCTGCAAGCTTCAATTCATTTTCAGAAAAAACACAACAGCCAAGTCCCCAGCCGCCGCCAAGTCCGCCTAACGCAAGACTTTCCATCGGGCTGAAGTTTTCGCCATGTAAGGGAAGAAATTTATCAACGTCCTTCACAAGAAATTGCCGTGCGGGTGTTAATTGCGCGCCGGTTCCTAATTCATCATCCGGCAGACTTTCAAATTTATCGCCGAGGAAATAGCGGTGCTGGGCTGCATCTGTTCTCCGGAGGAAGGAGAAATTTTGTTGCGCATGAAGTTCATGGTAATGTTCATCATGGATCCCTCCATCGAGAATCAGCACGTGTTCACCTGCTTCTGCAAGCGTCTGTGCCGCCATTGCACCTGAGCAGCCGGAACCTACTACAATGAAATCAGCTATTTCGGAATTCAAGATTCAAAGATTCAGGGTTTCGTGATTCAAAATTATTTATTCAAGATAAGCGAAAGATTTGACCTGGTTCTGTCATTGACTCGTTAATGACGATGGATTTTAGATTCGTCATTCACTTTTTTCCAATGTAAGCTTGTAATGCCGCGACATATTCTTCAAATGCTTTTATGCCGCCTTTGGTAATTCTGCATATAGTCAGCGGGTAATTGTCGCGGAATTTTTTTTCTACTTCAATATATCCTGCATCTTTCAGCTTTTGAATCTGTACGCTGAGATTTCCTGCTGTTGCTTCTGTTTTTTCTTTCAGGAAGGTGAATTCCGCTTCCTTTACAGCAATGAGGACTGACATCACCGCGAGGCGAAGCTGTGAATGAAGAACGGGATCAAGATCCTTAAACGGGTTCATTTATTTTCTCTTTTGAATTTTGCATTCAGGAGATATCCCGGAATAATATATCCCGCAAGCACAGCGAATGAAAGCAAAAGGATCAGTTCCACTGTATGAATATAATAGCCTGCAATCGCACAGGCGAAATTAATAATTCCACCAATGATCAAAGGTTTGAATTTTAACATGCCGCCAGAAATGAAAAGCCACATGCCATATACCATCATGATCATCGGGTAAGCGAGTTCCCAACCGCCGTGTATTGACATAAAGATAAGCGTGATGAATAACGCAATCATAAATGCAATCAAGGCATAGTTAAGCATTTCATCGGTGTACGTTTTGGCCCGGCGCTTTTTTCCGTCTTTCCAGCCGCGTATTCCCGAGATCAATCCACCTAATGGCATGAGGATCGCCCAGGTGTATTGCGATATCTCCTGCTGCCCCATTTTCATCAACATATACATTCCGGTCGAAGCGATGAAGACAAGCCATCCCCACAGCAAAAAGTAAAAGCCATTGTCCTGTAACGCGCCCTGCGTTTTTTTGATCATCGACGTGATCAATGCAAGACTTTCTATTTCATCAAGCGGTTTTTCGTTTTTCATTTTCAGACGTGTTGACAGTTGAATGCCGGGCTTCCGGAAATTGAATTATTATTTATTACAATCAGCAAGTAGCTGCTGCGCGCGGGCTTTTCCCCAATGCGGTGCAATAGTGCTTGCAGGAACGAACGATTCGTATTTTTTTAGCGACTCTTCAAATAAAGGTTTCGCTTTTCCTTTTCCTCCGCCGAACATCGGTGGTGTGTAATACACTCCGGTGCCACGTGTAAGCGTAATGCGTGGATTATTTGGATTACGTGCTTCTGCCGAATCCAGCAGAACGCTTGATATTTTTCCATATTTAGCACCACGTGTTCTCGGATCAACCATAATACGCGCAGAAGCAACCATGGCACGCATCACGTAAATTTCCGATGCATCGCCTTTTAACGAATCAGCGCGGTCAAGTAATTGGTTCGCGTGATCGCAATAACCATCCACCTGGGAAGTTTCCACCTTGTAAGCCTGCATCACCAGGCAATACGCCATGTAATAAGAAGGAAGCCATTCTCCTTTTTCTACATTAGCGATACGTTCAAGCGAATTGTAACACTTTTGCATAGTGGCAGGCGTAAAAGCCGTGTCAAGTATGGCGACCTGCTTCTGCATTCCGATTTCATACTTCGATTTGACTGCCTTCAATGTGTCTTGCGAAAATCCACTAATGGAAATGAACACAAATGCTAAAAGAATAATTCCGTTTTTCATATTGGTAGTATTAGTATTGAGTATTGAGTTGTGATTATTGAGTAGTGGGTATCGAGCAGGGTTTTAATTATTAATCTGCACATTATTAATTATTATTGTTAATAACATCCTTTGATCTGTCTGTTCCGAAGCTCATGAACATTCCGATGAAAAAAGATCTTTTTGCCGGAGGGATGATCGCTTCGCGGCGTGAACCATCGTACGAATAACGATAGCCATACACCTGGTCAAATCCAGCGACATTGGTAACAGAAACAACGATGACAGTAAAGGCTCCGAAAATATTAGTGAGATAGCTCGCGTTAACGTTGAGGGAATGATAATCATATGTTTTGTCGGCGAGGAAAACAGGATTATTCGGGTTGTAGTATGGACGACCGCTCGAATAATTGTAGCTCATTCCGACTGAGGTCATGATCTTCGGAAAGAACTTTTTGATCACCACCGAAGCATTGTGCGTGCTTGCGAACGTTGGCATTACTGCTGTCGGGTAATCTCTCCAGTTTCTTTTTGTATCGAGCCAGGTGTAGGAGATCCAATAATCAACATTACGGAATGTTTTTTTATCGCGCCAGAAAACATCGAAGCCTTTTGCATAACCATCACCGCTGTTATCGATTGTCGGGAATGTTTTTACGAAATGATCGTATTGTTTGTAATACGCTTCCACACGCAATGTAATGCTATCGTCCACATGCTGAAAGCTCAGGATATAATGAGAAGCTTTTTCAAAACCGATGGAAGTGGAGCGATATAAAATTTCATTGGCAGGCTTTTGATAAAAATCACCATACGCTAAGCTGACCTGCGAATATTTACTGATTTTCCTTGCCAGCGAAACACGTGGAGCAACATTCGTTTTTGCAAGCAACGAGCTGTTCTCAACACGACCGCCAATGCGCGAAACAAATTTAGGCCCGAGAAAAATATCCGCTTCCACAAAAGCAGAAGTATAATTGTCGAAAAAAACACTCTTGTATTGATTATAGCTGCTTTCGTCCGTGAGATATTGATATTCCGCTCCCACACGAAATTTATTTCTTGTCATAAAAGAACGTGTGAGCATTATTCTTCCCTGGCTCAGCGAACTTTCGGAATTGATCGTATCTGTTTCCGCGAGTATGTTATTCTTGTCAAATCCCACCGAAGCGGCAATATCTATTCTCCAGCTTTCATTGAAATAATTCCTGTAGGAAAGATTGGTGTAAGCATTCGAATTTTTCAGCGCGAAAGTTGATTCATATCCATTCGTGCTGTCAATATCAGGCCGGTGCATTGCCAGGTCTCCATAATTATAATAACCATAAAATTTCAGGATGCCGGTGGCGCCGATTGTTTTACGGAAGTTGGCTGAGCCTCCGAGAAATTGCGGCTTGCGTGTGTAGCTCTGCAGCTGCGGAACAATCAGAAAATAAGGCGCGAGGTTGGTGTAATTCACATCAGCTCCGACCGAAAATCCTTTCTTATCCCAGAGATGATTGTGTCCTGCGCCAACACCGACTGAAGAAAAAGCAAGTGTGGAGCTGGTGCGTTCAGGAAGATCCTGCGTTTCGAGAATCAAAGCAGATGAAAGCGCCTGGCCATATTGCGCCGAATATCCGCCCGTGCTGAAAGCTGTTCCTTTAAAAAGAAAAGGAGAAAATCTTCCGCGTGATGCAACATCAGGAACAGAAGTAAAAAACGGGTTATTCACATTCATTCCGTCAATGACCGTTTTTGTTTCTGCGCCTGTTCCACCACGCACAAATAATCCTTCCTGCTCACCGACTTTCGAAGAGCCGGGAAGTGTTTGCACCGCACCATAAATATCTCCTTGTCCGCCAGCTGTCGTGACAATATCAAGCGGCTTTAAAACAGTTGTGCGTTTTTCATCACTTGCTTCAATTGTGCCGGCGGAAATAACAACCACTTCCATTTCATTCTCATTCGCTTCCATTAAAAAATCAACCTTCATATCGCCGCTGATCACGAGGGTTTTTTGCTGCTCAATAAAACCAAGCTGCGTACACATAAGAATTATCGTTCCGGTTTCATCTGTCGTGAATGAATAATTTCCATTTGCATCAGCAGAAGCGCCATCGTAGCTGTCTTTGATGAAAATATTGGCGTACGCAAGCGGCTGATTTTTTTTGTCTTTGATCGTCCCGCTTAGTGTAACAGCGGAAAGCGAAGTACAAAGTCCAAGTAAGGTGAAAAACGTGATCAGCTTTTTAGGAGAGAAGAAAGCAAGCATAAATTGTAGCTCATTAAGTACAGCACAAACGTAGAGTAGTTTATGTTGTAAACCAAATTAGCCAAGCTGAATATTTTGATTTGACGTGTTAATTGGTTGATTAATAATGAAATAAAATTTAAGAGAAGACTTGCCTGAACTTACAACATGGGATTATTTCAGCTTTTCATTATCGTGATGACGATCGTGATCACGGCTGGTTTTCTTTTCAAGGTTCTTTTTCATCGCCTCAGTAAGATCAATGCCGGTCTGGTTCGCAATACAAATCAGTACAAACATTACATCCGCTAATTCATCTTCCAGCTTTACTTCTTTATCTGATTCTTTAAAAGATTGTTCGCCATATTTTCTCGACATGATGCGCGCAACTTCGCCGACTTCCTCCATCAGGATCGCCGTATTGGTAAGCTCGTTGAAATATCGCACACCGTGTGTCTGAATCCAGGCATCGACATTGGATTGGGCTTCTTTGATTGTCATGGAAGTATTCTTTTATAAGTGGTGTGAATATAAATCAATTTATTACCACAGAGAAATTGCCATTTATTGGTAGTGTATCCAGTTTCATCGTGCGGGTATTTTTGCCACCAGGGCAAGACAAAAAGAAAATGAAACTGATACACTACCATTTATTCCACACATTCCCAAAGCACGGTTTTTACCGGCAATGAATAATGATAATCCGGCAAAGAAAATTCTTCCATGAAGATCACGCGCAGCGATTTTATGCTGCGTTCCGGATGCTTTTCATTCCACACACGCTTGCGCCAGTTGCAGAAATATCCACGCATGAACGTATTGTGACCAAAAATATGATTCTCTGAATATTTTCTCCAGCGGTCATTTTTGAACATGCCAACAATGTCTGTAGGTTTTGACCAGCTCAGTTTTTTGTCGGGATGCAACAGGTCAAAATGTTCTTCATTCACAGTTGTCCCTTCGAGAATAAACCATCCGTCCTCTTTAAAAACATTCGGTGCAAACATTCCCCAGTTC
>JALYQL010000085.1 GCA_030855855.1 Bacteroidota bacterium
GAATACCCGTGTCGGCTTCGGTTACCTGGGAATGTATAACGAGGAAGTCGGACTTTCTCCTTTCGAGCGTTTTTATCTCGGCGGAAGCGGTCTGACAGGTTATGCACTCGACGGTCGTGAGATCATCGCCGATCGTGGTTACGACGACCAATCGCTTACCGCTTCGAGGACAGGATCGCCAATTATTGCTAAATATACCTTTGAACTTCGTTATCCTGTTTCCCTGAATCCAAGCGCGACGGTTTATGGCCTTGCATTTGTAGAAGGAGGAAATACATGGAATTCCATCAAGGCATTTAATCCGTTCGATGTTTACCGCTCAGCAGGCGTGGGAGTACGCGTATTCCTTCCGATGTTTGGTTTGCTCGGACTTGATTATGGTTATCGTTTTGATGATGTTCCTACAGCTCCTTTTATGCCGAAAGGCCAGGTTCACTTTACCATCGGAATGAACCTCGGGGAACTCTAATCGTCTAAAAATTGTACTTTAGGCCCGCCGTTTACGGGTCATATAAATCAACCGTATAAAAAACAGCCAAATGAAACGGAAAATCATCGCATCTTTTATCGCGTTAATCGCGTTGACAGGTTTTGCACAGGCACAGAAATATTGCTTTGTGGATACTGATTATATTCTCTCGCAAAGCTCAGCATACCAGCAGGCGCAGGAGCAGCTGAACCAATTGTCGATCGGCTGGCAGAAGGAAGTGGAAGGAAAATACGCGGAGATCGACCTGCTTTATAAAAATTTCCAGCAGGAGCAATTGCTTCTGACCGAAGAGCTTCGCATTAAACGTGAAGCTGAAATTGTAGAGAAAGAAAAAGAAGCGAAAGATTTTCAGAAATCGAAATTCGGTGTTGATGGCGAGCTTTTCAAAAAACGCCAGGAATTGGTGAAACCGATACAAGACCAGGTGTACAATGCCGTAAAGGAAATGGCAGAGAACGGTGGTTATGGTATCGTTTTTGACAAAGCAAGCGGAGACGTTACAATGTTGTACACCAATTCAAAATATGATAAGAGTGATGCTGTGCTGGAAATCCTCGGCTGGAAAAAAGCCGGTGGAAGCAAGGCAGGAGGAAAATAATTTAAACCGAAAACAACCAAATCCACAATAAATCTGAACATGAAAAAGTATCTTCTCATTGCTGTTGCGGCTCTCTTCTTAGTAACAGTTCCCCGCGTATCACATGCGCAAACCAAAGCTTCTGCGGCTACCGTAGCGCACATAAATCTTGATTCGCTTCTCGGAATCATGCCTGCATTCAAAGCAGCGAGCGATTCCGCACAACTGTTCTACGCTCAATTAGAGCAACAGATGTATGCCATGACAATCGAGTTCCAGCGCAAACAATACGAATATGATTCACTCAAAAACCGCCTGAGCCCGACCATTCTCGCGATCAAAGAGAAAGAGCTTTACCAGCTTCAGTCAAACATCCAGGAGTTCCAGCAAAATGCACAGGAAGAATATGCAGCACGCAGGGCACAATTGCTCCTTCCTATTCTCAAAAGCATTGAGAAAGCGGTTAAAGATGTTGCAATTGCACGCGGCTACCGTTATGTGCTCGATAGCAGCAAAGAAACTTCTGTTGTGATCTATGCAGCCGACACAGATGATATTTTTAATGATGTTCGTATCAAATTAGGAATTCCGCTTCCTCCAAAGCCAACACCGGCTCCGGGCACCGGAACACCGAAATAAAAAAAATATTTGTCAATAAATAAATCCCGGATTCCGAAAGGTTTTTGGGATTTGTTTTTTTCGGAAATTTGAGAAGAAATGAGCGAAAGATCAGCCTCACCAATTGGCATTTTTGATTCCGGCATCGGGGGCGTTAGCGTATTAAGCGCGATCCGTGAATTGCTGCCTCATGAAGACCTCATCTATTTTGGCGACAGTGCGAATTTGCCTTACGGAGAAAAAACGCTGGAAGAAATACGCACGCTCTCCGAAAAAGTTACTGATTTTCTTCTCGCCAAAAACTGTAAGCTGATAGTCATTGCCTGTCACACGGCATCCGCAGCGGCATTGAAACATTTACGCACTATTCATCCGGAAGTAAATTTCATTGGCATGGAACCTGCTGTTAAACCTGCAGCCGAACAAACACAATCAGGAGTGGTTGGTGTCATTGCCACTACCGCCACTTTCCAGGGCGAGTTATTTGCAAGCGTTGTAGAACGGTTCGCGCAAAACGTAACAGTCTTAAATCAGCCGTGCCCGGGTTTGGTACAGCAGGTAGAAGCCGGAAAACAAAATGATGCGGATACAGAAAAAATGCTGCGCGGATGGCTGCAACCGATGATGGAAAAAAACATCGACACGCTTGTGCTCGCCTGCACGCATTACCCCTTCGTAATGCCTTTGTTGAAAAAAATACTGGGACCGAAAGTAGCTATCATCAATCCCGCTCCCGCCATCGCAAGGCATGCGAAAAGGATTCTTGAAGAGAAGAATTTATTAAATGACTCCGGCGGAAAAACCGTTTATTTCACAAGCGGAAGCACAGGAGCGTTTGCGAAAACGTTTTTTAATCTGACGGGGAATAATGCAGAGATTTTTGCTGCGGGGTAATTTTTTTGCTTTGTCGCCTTCGATACATTTTTCGCTCGAGATGATCT
>JALYQL010000088.1 GCA_030855855.1 Bacteroidota bacterium
TCAGGGGGTCGCTATCGTCCTCTTTCAGTTGTAACTTTTGCAATAGAACAACAAATTTTCGGCAAATGTTATGGCGATCGTTATACGGATGTAAGGGATTCCCTTTTTGATATGCAGAAAAAAGGCATAAGGGATATGAACACCGACCGGCTGATCAATGAAAAAAATGATCTCGATAAGAAAATTAAATCTACCAATGAAGATATTGCCGGGAAGCGTCATATTTTCCAGGTCATCTGGTTTATTATAGCGCTGCTTGTTTTACTCTGGCTTTTCCGCGAGCATATTTTCCGCTCCAATACTGATATCGCTTTTCTCACGGTTTTGCTTTTTGCCATTCACCCGATCCATACCGAGGTTATAGCGAACGTGAAATCGCGCGACGAGATATTCTCAATTTTATTTATCGGGCTCACATTTATTTTCTTTTTCCGGTACGATCATAAAAGAATCATGAAAGATCTTATCTGGGGAATGGTGAGCTTGTTCCTCGCGCTGCTTTCAAAGGAGTATGCGGTTGTAATGGTCGTTTTGATACCGGCCGCGCTCATGATCTTTCATAAACGCAAGATCAGCGAGCTCACCTATCTCCTTCTTCCGGTAGGGTCAATTATGGTTTTGTATGCGCTGATTCACATGGGTGCCATCGGAAAAACCGTCCCGATTGACAAAAGCAAACAGGATCCGCTCAATGATCCATATCTCGACGCTTCGCCACAACAAACGCTTTTGTCTAAGATCAATCGTCTCGATGATTATCTCTACTTATTGATATTTCCATGGCCACTGGTTTCTGATTATTCTTACCAGCATTTCCCATTTTCAGATATTTCAGATCCAATGGTGTGGCTTTCATTTGCCGTGATGACCGGACTTGTTGTATTGTTATTCCGCTTATGGAAAAAAAGACACCCGCTTGCCTTCGCGCTTTTACTTTACTTCGGATTTTTTGCATTAGTATCCAATATTTTATTCGACATCGGCGCTACAATGGGAGAACGATTGATCTTCCATTCTTCCCTCGGATTCTGTATGGCGCTCGCCTGGCTGATGGTAAAAGGCGTTGAAAAAATAAAAACAGCGCAGCCTGCTATTCTTACTGGCGTTGTTGTCTTGTTATGCATTCCCGCTTTTATTATCACCCAACAAAGAAACGCGGCGTGGAAAAATGATTTCACACTTTTCACCACTGATGTAAAAACACATCCGAACAGCGCGCTTACCAATGGAAATGCCGGGTCACAATACATGAATATCGCGCTTCGTTATTTAGGACATGATACAATCATCGGCACAGACACTATTCTGAAATACGGACGTGACACCGTGAAAGTTCAGCGCTACGCGGATACAGCGCGCGGTTATCTCATCAAGGCAACGGAGATTCACAAGAAATATGTAAATGGATTTCTCAACCTCGGCTTGTGTTATTATTATACCAATAACTATGAAAAGGCCGCGGAAACCTGGGGTGAGGCATTTCATTATTTCCCGTCAAACAGCATTTTGCTCAACTACCAGCAAATGTTCCTCGGTCAGGCGCAGAACAGAGCCGCTAAGCAGGATTATGCAGGTGCAGCTAAGTTTTACGGGTACGCTGTGACCGCCATTCCATCAGATGCAAAATCGTGGGCTGATTATGGCGGTGCCAGCTTTATGGCGCAGGATTTTACGACAGCGAAAATGGCTTTTAATAAAGCGATGCAGAAGGATTCTAAAATGACAGATGCATTGATGAATGGTTATAATGCCGCCAACAGTAATGAAATAGCTTTACTGACATGGAAGCAGGATTCAACAAATATTCAGGCGAATGTTCAGCTTGCCACTAACTACATAGGAACGCAGCAATTTCAGCCAACATCACGCCGCCTGCTGAATAAAGTATTGATCCTTGACCCCGGAAATCCGCGTGCGGTAAAATTGCTCGACAGCCTTGGCGGACTTGAACAACAACAAAAGTTGAAAGCAGCGGGAATAAAATAAACTTCAATAAATATTTTTGAAAAATGGTGATCGCAGTACATGGTGGAGCAGGAGTAATTCTTCCGGAACAATTAACACCGGAATTGGAAAAAGCATATCGTTCAGGATTGGAGCGTGCGTTAAAAGCGGGATATGAGATATTGAAAAATAACGGTACAGCGCTCGATGCGGTTCAGGCTGCTGTAGTGGTGCTGGAAGATGAGCCCCTGTTCAATGCCGGTCGCGGTTCTGTGCTTACGCATGAGGGCAAATGTGAAATGGACGCTGCGATCATGGATGGCGCTTCCAGGAGAGCGGGAGCAGTTGCGGGAATACGCGGGATAAAAAATCCGGTAGCGCTTGCACGTTTGGTGATGGAAAATTCAGAACATGTAATGCTGACAGGAAAAGGCGCGGAAGATTTTGCAAGAGCCAACCGCCAGGTCTTTAAGAATGAAGAATATTTTCTGACTGAAAATCGCCGGCAGCAATGGCTGAGCGTAAAAGATACTGCGCATACAATGATGGATCACACCGCCGGCAAAGAAAAAAAGTTCGGAACTGTTGGTGCGGTGGCTGTTGATGTAAAAGGAAATCTTGCAGCTTCTACTTCTACCGGCGGCATGACCAACAAACGCTGGGGCCGTGTAGGAGATACGCCGATCATCGGAGCAGGAACTTACGCGGATGATACAGTTGCGGTTTCCTGCACAGGACATGGCGAATTTTACATCCGTCGCGTAGTGGCGCATGAAATTTCTGCGCTGATGCGTTACAAAGGATTGTCGCTGCAGGCCGCATGCGATGAAGTTGTGTTTAATCAGCTGCAGCCAGACGGCGGCGAAGGCGGACTTATCGCAATTGATCGTTCCGGAAATTGCACACTTTCTTTTAACACGCCCGGAATGTACCGTGGACAAATAGACGCGCACGGCGTTTGTTCCGTTTCGATTTTCAAGGACTGATGTTATATGGCTTTGTGCAGTCACGCACAATTCAATGTTAATAAAAGCATAATCCTGATGTAACTTCACGTTTGGCTAAACCGTTACATTTGCAAAGGATTATTTATGACACTCAGAGAAGACCTTCTTAAAAAGTACTTTGCCAAGTCCGAAATCGGCGGCACAGTTTCCATCAACGATATTCGCGAACGCGAGTTCAACGGCGAATCACTTTCATCAGAGGAAAAGGTGGCGCTTGCAAACTTCGATCGTTACCGCATCGACATTTTAAACGTACAAAAATCCGACATGGATTTCCATGAACATTACCGCCAGCTACAGGTAATGGCCAATCTCGCCGACTGGAAAGATTTCATGGACCTTGATAAGTTTACGAAGTAAGAAATAAATATACAATTGAGAGAAGGCTGGTTAGTGTTAACCGGCCTTTTTTATGGAAGATTACAGGTTTAGTGATTGCCGATTTGATGATTGCCGATTTTTGATTGTTTGGGGTGTTAGATTAAAGTGATTTTACCCGCAAGCACAGCTTGATAAATTGACCGACGGAAAATATATGGCAATAAAAAAACGATCAGTTTTCCGATCGTTTTTTTAATCCTAAATCATAATTCGTTCACAATCGAAAATCACCAAATCGCCAATTCTTTTAATGATGATGCCCGCCCGGTCCATGAACATGTCCATGCTCCAGCTCTTCTTTTGTTGCATCGCGGTTTTCTATTACTTCACCGGCGAAATGCAATTCTTTTCCTGCGAGCGGGTGATTAAAATCCATGCGGATATTGGTGAGTGATATTTCGATCACTTTGCCCCAGAGCCTGTGGCCTTCTGCATCAACCATCGGAACATTTTTTCCAACAGCGATTGTTTCTGCATCGAGCTTACCATCTTCACCGAGAAAATTTTCGATCGGCAGGCTTACAATATGATCAAGCTGGTATTCGCCATAACCTTCTTCTGCTGAAACGCGAAAGTCAAATTTATCTCCGGGATTTTTTCCGGAAAGATTTTTTTCAAATTCAGGAAGCAGTTGTCCGCCGCCGAATAAAAAAACAAAAGGTTCTTCAGGAGAAGTTTTTTCTATGGTAATTTCTTCACCGCCGTTTTCACCGGCAACAGTGAGATGATAGCTTACCGAGACTACAGAATTGTTAGCAATGCTCATCGAAAATATAGTTTTAAAATTAGTGTTTTGCAAAGGTAGGGAAAAGGGATTTACGAGGCACACCACAGAGTAGTAGCTAATGCAGAACTGGAGAGGTAAGAACGAGGAATTAATCTTCTTTTTTCAAGAAAGTAATCGCAAGTCCGAGAAGCGCAAGACCGCTTAAAATGGCAAAACCTGTTGCCCCGCTATCTGTAGCGCAAGCTTGTCCCCTATTTATGGTTTCGCGGGTTTGAAATGCTAATAAAGTGGCCACGATACCCGTAAATACCGCTGCCATGCATAAAAATGTTCTTACAAATGTCACGGGACTTTTCATGATTTTTGTATTGAAGTAAGAAAAATATGCAGCGAAGGTAATTCGAAAAATGCAATTTTGATTGCAGGGAACGTGAGGCACCGCGCCCCCTTTTTTTTGCGCAAGGGATAGTAGCGGAAAACCCGGAACATAAAGTTATGCGCAGCTTGTACTTTATGTGAGGACTTGCAGCGGATAGCCCGACCTGCAGGGATGCGCCACAATATGATAAAATATTTCTTTTAACCCAATACCCATTAACCTCTACTCAATACTTTTTCTCACTAATTTTAGCACCTCTCCCGAATACGGATTTTTATTATTTATTATTCAGATTTATGCCAGCTTTTTCCGGGACTATCAGCACCAAGCTTCCACGTGTAGGGACAACAATTTTCACCGTGATGTCAAAGCTCGCCGCAGAGCACAATGCCATAAATCTTTCCCAGGGTTTTCCCGATTTCGATTGTCCGTCTGAGCTTGTTTCCGCTGTAAATAAAGCGATGAAAGCGGGAAATAATCAGTATGCGCCAATGCCGGGCGTGATGAAGCTGCGTGAAATGATTGCTGAAAAAACGCAGGATCTTTATGGAGCAGTGTATGATCCGGAAACAGAAATAACAGTCACTGCAGGCGCGACACAGGCCATTTACACTGCCATTTCAGCAACGATCCGTGAAGATGATGAAGTTATCATTTTCGAACCGGCTTACGATTGTTACGAGCCTGCCATTGAGCTGAATGGGGGGAAAACAATTTATCTCCACCTCAAAGCGCCTGATTACAATATCAACTGGAACGAAGTAAAAAAAGTGGTGAACCATCGCACACGCATGATCATCATTAACAGTCCGCACAATCCTACCG
>JALYQL010000341.1 GCA_030855855.1 Bacteroidota bacterium
ACCTATGGGAACTCTGGAGTGAGGACGGAAAGCAGGTGATCAAAAACGGTTACGGAAAAATGATCCTCACGTATGAAAGCGGGCGCAAACGTGCGGAAGGAATTTACCGCGACGGATTAAAAGACAGCACATGGACATTTTACACACCATCTGGCACGGTCGATTTCAAAGACAATTTCAAAGGCGGCAAGAAAAACGGGCTATCTACGCATTGGCACCCAAATGGAAAGATCGCATCAGAAGGAAATTATTCCAACGATTTAAAATCAGGTGCGTGGTATTGGAATAAACCGGATGGCTCGCCTGATATGAAAGGTGAATTCACTGCAGATAAGCGCAGCGGTCACTGGCAATATTGGTTTGCAAACAGCGCGCAAATGGAGCAGGAGGGATTTTACAAAGACGATAAGGAAGACAGCTTGTGGACATTCTGGTATCCGAACGCACAGAAATATAAAGAAGGAACATTTAAAGAAGGCTTGAAAAACGGCTCGTGGATATTCTGGTTCGAGAACGGGCAGAAATTGCAGGAAGGCGTTTATGTCAATAATAAAGAAGACGGACATTGGTCGGCCTGGTATGATAATGGCCAGCTGAAAGACGACGGAACATTTGCGCTTGGATTAATGATTGGCTCCTGGAAAGGATATTACGACAACGGAAAAGCAAATTACGCAGGCACATACAGCAATGGCGTTAAGAATGGTATGTGGATGTTTTGGTGGAATAATGGAAAAATTCATCAGCAGGGAAAATTTAAAAATGGCTTAAAAGAAGGCAAATGGGAAACGTATAATATAACCGGCTACCCGGATGAAATCGGCTCGTACCATCTCGATAAAGCAAACGGCAAATGGAAATATTATTATGAAACCGGCGCTTTAAAAACGGAGACAGAATACAAAATGGGCAAGCTGAATGGCACTACCACAAATTATTACGCCAGCACCGCCAAACAAAGCGTCACGCATAATAAAATCGTGAAGGAGAAAGAATATATGTTTACAAAGGTCAACGGGAAAAAAGTGTACAAAACCCGTTACGTAAGCAAGCCCGATGGCACCTGGACTTATTACGGCATTGACGGGAAGGTAATGTCGGAGATTACTTATAAGAATGGGGTGAAGGTGAGGTAGGGAGACGTGAGATAAAGATGCTGGAAACACGAGAAAATTTGTATGGAAGAGACAAATAATTATTTCTGTGCTTTGATGATTTTTTTGCCTGCGCCATTATTCAGCCGGATAAAATAAATTCCGTCTTCCAGAGTTGAAAGATCAATTGTCATTTGCTCTGCAGCAAACTCAACTGTTTTCACAATACGTCCTGTTACGTCGCTGATTATAAAAAGATCTCCCTGTTTTCCCTCTGTTGTTTTTATCGTGAGTTCGGACGAAACGGGATTCGGGAAAGTCTGCAAATTAAAATCGTTCAATGAAACTTCTGCTTGTCCGATGGTTATGATGCTCCCCAATATTTGGATACAGTCTGTCCAATTTGCAATTGTGAAATACAAGAGAGAAACAGATCCCAATTTTGTAGCCGATATGAGTAAATTAAGCTCTTCAAACTTTTATACTCTCTTTAATTCACATACTCCCGCGGATATTTCTGCAGGTGATAACATAGTATTGTGGTATAGTGTTACCGTATATGCAGAAACTACGTTTTTGGCGGAAGTTAAAGCGCCGACAGGAGTGACTACAACAAATCTGACTTTGAAAAGTCCTTCTATGAATGGAACTATTTTTATTCATGGAATGTTTTTTGCTCACAATAAGGAATCTAAACTAACAGGAAAAAAAGGTGTAGGTCCTATTAAACAAGAATACTATTCGGATAGTAAAGAAACAATTCTTAAAGCAAGAAAGTGGGAACGTTATGGTGGCTAAATTAAATACATCGCACAAAATACTCCTTTTTATATATGGTGCAATTACGCTCCTGCTCTCCATTTTACCTTTTATCATTGGCATTGATTATAATGATTCTTCCTTGGGCAGAAGTTATTCTTTATTAAGTTATTTGTTTTTTCCTATCATATTATTTGCTTTTCTTTTTCGATCTGTTTTCCAACCGGTGTGGCGTGCACCTGCCTTTTTATTGCTTTTTTGTACAATTGGAATTTTAATGTCTTTCATATTTGTCTTCTATGATTTCAACTTTGGTTGGTCAGGAGCGGGGAATGATTGGTGTTTTGGTTTATTATTTTATGGACTTTATGCTTTATTGCAATATCACACCGTGCGTTTACTTACTAATTTACTTACGGGATGGCTTTATGGTTTAATTCTGCCGATTGTTATGGGCATGATTGCATTTTTGTTAATTAAATTATTTGAAACTGTTCTTTCGGGAACCGGGTTGGATAACGGAGCACTTTTAAATGAAAGAAGATGAATTTTTTTTAATATGCTTCCTTTGCCTGTTTGGCAATTAATGGTCGGAGGTTTTATTTTATATAGTTACTATATCAGACGTTCACGCAACGCTTTAAACTTTAGGAATTTAAAATCCTGGGGTATGCAACACCAACCTGGCAACGATATCCAAATGGCCAATAAAATAAAATACGCATTTTTATTAATATTAGCGACTGCTCTTTTTTTTGTTTCAGGTTATTTGGCAGGAGCGGGTTCGAACCTTGCCTTAAGTTTTTTTCTACCGGGAATTATGTTTCCAATTCCTTTTCTTGCATGTGATTATTTACTGTTCAGGCAACGCAATTCCTTAAATATTCTATTATTTTCTCCCTTAGCTTATGGGGTAGCAATAATTACATTTTGCCTAATGGGTGAATTATCTATTTCGTTTCCTTTAATAAATGAATATCGGTTAATGGAAATTGTGGCAGGACTTGTAGGAGGGACAATACTATTGCTTTACTCATTACGGAAGGATTTTTTTTTTGGAAAAATACCAGCGATCCTGATTATATCTGCGCTTTCAGGATTTGCCTTTTACTATTTTTGCTTTTATAAAGGAGAAGATATTAATGACTATACTGGAAATCCGAACGGACATCTTGCAATAGCATTGGGGGTTTGGTTTAGCATGATTGGTTTGACAATTTTTTCGCTCCGGCTTTTGTCTGTAAGAACTCGGAGCAAGTCTGAGTTTGAAAAACCATTAATAAAATAATAAGGTTAATTCCAAAAAAAAATCCCACTCCAGCCATTACAGCCAAAGTGGGATTTCTTTTGTTTCATGTTTCCGCGCCTGCGGAATTTTTTTCTCCTATGATGTTTTCTTCTTCAGTTTTCTGAAATGCGGATCATTCGGGTGATCGAAATGCCGCTGGTGAACATGAGGCTTCGTGGCATCGTGATGCGCGTGCGGTTCATTTTTGCTTTGCGCCGATCCGATGATCCAGGCAAGCAGGATTACACCGATGATCATTGCCACATATCCGAGGATCTCAAGAGCGGAAGTGCCTTCGGAAGTCTTTTTTTCAGTACTTGTCTGGGCCATTAATTGCGTTCCCCATAAGAGAAACAAGGCAATCGGAGCTGCTTTCATAAGCAGGCCACGGGTCCATTTTGGATTGGTTTTTGTCGTCATTTTGGTCTGATTTTGTACTGTTTAACATATTATGCGTGCGTTTTAGGGGAGAGTTTATTGGCATTAAAAGCGCAAAGAAATAACATTATCGTTAAATTACCGCCTTTTATCGGTTAAATAACCATGTTCGGCGGAAAATACTTGGCAAAAATCAATTTTGTTTTCTGTTTTTTTCGTTATATATTTGCATCCTGTTTTAATAAAGCGATCAGATCAGGGGACGAATAGTCCCCTGTTTTTTTGTCATGATAAGCCCAACACTCGTTCGCGAACTCGCGGAAAAAAAGCTTGAGGATACCGAAAATTACCTTGTAGAGGTTACTGTCAGCGCCATGAACAAAATCAGGGTGACCATCGATAACTTCAAAGGCATTTCTATCCAGGAATGTGTGGAGGTAAGCCGGTTTATTGAAGAACAGCTCGACCGTGAAACAGAAGATTACGAGCTCGAAGTTTCATCACCCGGTCTCGACCAGCCTTTTAAAGTGCTGCAGCAGTATAAAAAGTATACCGGCCGTGAAGTAGAAGTGAAATTTGCCGACGGACAAAAAGCAGAAGGCAAACTGATCTCTGCCAATAAAAAGGAGATTGAAATTGAACAGACCGCAAAAGAAAAAGTAGATGGAAAAAAAGGAAAGCAGCTGGTTACAAAAAATATCAGCATTCCTTTTGAACAGATAAAAGAAACAAAGATCATTATCAAATTTTAAACCTGGCAGCAGGCTAACATCAAAGCAAACGATTACAACACAATAAAAATGGAAAATCTAAACCTCATCGAATCCTTTTCGGAATTCAAAGAGACCAAGAACATTGACCGTGCAATGCTCATGAGCATTCTCGAAGACGTATTCCGCAGCATGATCCGTAAAAAATACGGCAGCGATGAAAACTTCGACTTTATTGTCAACCCGGAGCGAGGTGACCTTGAGATCTGGCGTAACCGCGAGATCGTGGACGATGAATTCGCGGAAGATAGCTTTGACTACGATGAGAATAAACACATCAGCCTTGCCAACGCAAAAAAGATCGAGCCTGACTTTGAGATCGGTGAGCAGGTAACAGATCGCATCATGCTCGACGATTTCGGTCGCCGTGCAGTGCTTGCTATTCGCCAGAACCTTGTTTCACGTGTGCTTGATCTTGAAAAAGACGCACTTTACCGCAAATACAAAGAGCGTGTAGGCGATGTAATCACAGGTGAAGTTTACCAGGTATGGAAAAAAGAAACTCTTGTGCTCGATGATGAAGGAAATGAATTGATCCTTCCGAAAGTTGAGCAGATCCCGGGCGATTTCTTCAAAAAAGGAGATGCTGTCCGCGCCGTTGTCCTCAAAGTAGATATGCGCAACAACTCACCGGTAATTATCCTTTCCCGTACCGCTCCTTCCTTCCTCGAGAAATTATTCGAAATGGAAGTTCCGGAGATCTACGACGGACTTATCACTGTTAAGAAAATTGTCCGTGAGCCGGGCGAGCGCGCGAAAGTGGCTGTAGAATCTTACGATGACCGCATTGATCCTGTAGGAGCTTGTGTGGGAATGAAAGGTTCACGTATCCACGGAATCGTACGCGAGCTGCGCAATGAAAATATTGATGTGATCAATTACACCGCAAACTCTACACTGCTTATCCAGCGTGCCCTGAGCCCTGCAAAAATCACTTCTGTAAAGCTTGACGAAGAAACCAAACGCGCTGAAGTTTACCTTAAGCCCGACCAGGTTTCCCTCGCGATCGGAAAAGGCGGTCACAATATCCGTCTTGCAGGTCGCTTAACAGGCTATGAAATTGATGTTTACCGTGATACAGACGAAGACGTGGAAGACGTTACGCTCGATGAATTCTCGGATGAAATTGAACAATGGATCATTGACGAATTCAAATCAGTGGGTTGCGATACCGCGAAAGCCGTTCTCGAACTCAGTGATGAAGAGCTTGTTAAGCGTACCGACCTTGAAGAAGAAACCGTCAAGGAAGTGAAGCGTATCTTGCGTTCTGAATTTGAATAAAGGATTTGATGTGGCTCATCGGATGATGAGCCACATTTTTTCCGAACTTTGTAACCGCTTAGCCAGGGAGGCAAGCATATATGGCAGAATCAGAAAACAAAATCAGGATTAGTAAAGTCAAGGGGGAATTCAATGTCTCCCTCGCCCGCGTCTGGGATTACCTGGAGGAATTGGGGCATACAATTGAACGTAATCCGAACGGAAAAATTTCCGATGAGCAATATCGTTTGCTCCTGAAGGAATTTGCGCAGGATCGCGAAGAAAAAGAAGAATCCAAATTAGTCGGCCTCAGCACACGGACAAAGAAAGAGTCTGTGGAAATGCACGAGGACGTTAATCCGAATACCAAGGCGAGCCAGCGTGCGCAGGAGCGTGACCAGGAAGAAGTTCTTATCAAGGACATGAATTCCGGCTCATCCAAATCTTCTGCGCCCGAAAAGGAAAAGCCGAAAAAAGAAAAACCGAAAAAAGAAGAAGAAGTCGTTCGCGTAAAAGCAGAGCCGACTGTCACGCTTAAAGTGATCGATAAGATCGATCTCGAGCCTGCGAAAACCAAAGCGAAGAAGAAGAAAGACGACGAAGAAAAAGCAGCTGCGGAAGAAACAGAGAATAAAGCAGCTGCGAAAAAGAAAAAAGATGCAGCAGAAGAAGCTGTAGCAAAAGAAGAGCCGGTTGCTCCTGTAGCTAAAGAAGAAAAAGCAGAGGAAGAAGTTGTCGTTGCCCCGAAAACAGAAGAAGCGCCGGAAGTAAAACCGGAAGAACCATCAACCGATAAACCGGAAGAAGTGCTTTATCGCCGCACTGTTGAAAAGCTCGAAGGCCCGAAGATCATGGGCAAAATTGTTTTGCCTGTAAAAGACGATAAGAAAAAACCTGTCGCATCTTCTTCAGCGGAATTTGAAGCCGAGAAAAAACGCAAACGTCGCCGCATTCGTAAAGAAGGCGGACCGGTAAATAATCAGCCAGGCACCGGGAATACAAATCGCGGACCGGGACAAGGACAAAGCGGCGCTGCAGGACGAAAACCGCACGTAGCAGGCGCGCCACGCCCTGTAAAAGCAGAGCTTACTGAAGAAGAAGTTCAAAAGCAGATCAAAGAAACGCTTGCCCGTCTCAGCGGACAAGGAAAATCAAAAGCTTCGAAATACCGTCGTGATAAACGCGAACAGGTTTCGCAGCGTATTGAAAAAGCCGCAGCTGATAAAGAAATCGAAAAAGGAATTCTGAAAGTAACAGAATTCGTTACCGCTAACCAACTGGCGACGATGATGAACGTTCCGGTTACGCAGATCATTTCGACCTGTATGACCATCGGACTTTTCGTTTCCATCAACCAGCGTCTCGATGCAGAAACAATTGCTATCCTCGCAGAAGAATTCGGATTCAAAGTGGAATTCGTTTCTGTCGAAGTGCAGGAGTCAATTGTTGAAGAAGAAGATAAAGTAGAAGATCTTGTTGACCGTTCACCGATCGTTACCGTAATGGGTCACGTCGATCACGGTAAAACATCGCTTCTCGATCATATCCGTAAAGCAAACGTTATCGCTGGTGAGTCGGGTGGAATTACCCAGCATATCGGCGCGTATAACGTTCAGCTTGAAAACGGAAAACACATTACATTCCTTGATACTCCGGGTCACGAAGCGTTTACTGCTATGCGTGCACGTGGTGCGCAGGTGACAGATATCGCGATCATTGTAGTTGCTGCTGACGATAGCGTCATGCCGCAAACCATTGAGGCGATCAATCACGCGCAGGCTGCAGGCGTTCCGCTTGTATTCGCGATAAACAAAATTGATAAGCCGGGAGCAAATCCGGACAATATCCGCCAGGCGCTTGCCGGGATGAATATTCTTGTCGAAGAATGGGGTGGTAAATTCCAGTGCCAGGAAATTTCTGCGAAGAAAGGGCTAGGCATTGAAACACTTCTTGAAAAAGTATTGCTCGAAGCTGAAATGTTACAGCTTAAAGCAAATCCGAATAAACGCGCGACAGGAACAATTATCGAGTCGACGCTTGACAAAGGCCGCGGATTTACAGCGACTGTTCTTGTAGAAAACGGAACAATGCATGTAGGTGACGTGGTACTCGCGGGTTGTTACAGCGGTCGTGTAAAAGCGATGCATAACGAACGCGGAGGTGATGTAGAAGAAGCCGGTCCTTCTTACCCGGTTCAGATTCTCGGATTAAGCGGTGCGCCACAGGCAGGTGATAAATTCAATATCATGGCCGACGAACGTGAAGCGCGTGACATCGCAACACGACGTTTGCAATTGCAGCGTGAGCAATCGATCCGTACTACAAAACATATTACGCTTGATGAGATTGGTCGTCGTCTTGCAATCGGTGACTTCCAGGAATTGAACGTGATCATCAAAGGTGACGTGGATGGTTCTATCGAAGCGCTCGCCGATTCATTATTGAAATTATCGACCGAGAAAATACAGATCCGGATCATTCACAAATCTGTGGGTGCGATCAGCGAATCTGATATTCTTCTTGCATCTGCATCTAACGCCATCATTATCGGTTTCCAGGTTCGTCCTTCTGCCAGTGCGAAAAAGCTGGCAGAAACAGAACAGATCGATATTCGTCTTTATTCTGTCATCTACAAAGCGATCGACGAGATCAAAGCGGCGATGGAAGGAATGCTTGCACCGGAATTCGAAGAGAAAATTGTTTGCAACGTGGAAGTCCGCGAAGTATTCAAGATCACGAAAGTCGGAACAGTGGCAGGTTGCTACGTGCTTGATGGAAAGATCACGCGTCACACCAAAATTCGTATCATCCGTAACGGAATCGTATTGCACGACGGACATCTCGGTTCATTGAAACGTTTCAAAGACGATGTGAAAGAAGTGACTACCGGTTACGAATGCGGATTGAACATTGATAAGTTTGATAATATCGAAGTAGGTGATATTATTGAAGGATATGATATGGTGGAGATTAAAGCGAAGCTGTAATCGATCACAATTACCAATTACCAATGAAGAAGAGGGTCGTCGAAAGATGATCCTTTTTTTGTTTCTTGAAAAAGTGATGAAAAGGTTGCACGGGAATTTCAGGAATTCTTCTCTTTTTATTACTTTGATGCGGTGCCAGACAACTATTCTATATTGGGTTTAACAAATAGCGCTTCGAAGGAAGAGATCAAACGCGCTTACAGAAGACTGGCGATGAAATATCATCCCGATAAAAATCCTGCGCCGGAAGCCCGTCAGAAATTTATTCAGATCACACAGGCCTATGACAATTTGCTTGAAGGCAAACAGTATGCAACGACCTCTACTTTTAAGTCGGCCGCGCAGAAAACCCCTGTACCTCCCAAATCGTCAGGAAAAGCGACCGATGAAAAACGTCATGAAAAAATCGCCAGCCAGCATGAACAGATGATGAAGAAATTCATGCAGGTAAAAAATTCGCTTGGGGCCGGCGATGTGCTGGAAAAGAATCGTAAAAAGGAATATGACCGGATCAATTTTGCATTTGGTAAAAGTGCAATGGCCTTCCTTGGAGGAATCATTCTGCCTTTTATTATTGGCCAACCTGGACTGCTTGTTATTTCCTTCTCACTTGGACTTGGATTTGGGATTCGCTTATTCTGGCAAGCAGGTAGAAGAAAAATGAGAGCCGATATGCTTTATGGCCAAGAGAATGCGTTTTCCCTTTCAGAGCTGCGTGATTTTTTTACAACAGACAGGATTGGAGGGATCAATGATGGCACGGATAGGTGAGGATATTAATTATCAGAATTCCCCTCAAACATTCCCTGAGCAAAATTATACCGGTAAGAAGCATACACCATATTCACAACAGAAATATCCAATCCGAAACACGCTTCCCCTGGAAAATATAACCGGTATCCAACGAAAGCGCCATTCGCAAACGGAGCATAGCTAACATCAATATCAATGCTTCTCTTGCGTGATTTGAATTTGTTCATTTTATTTCTTCCCCAAGGCAATACAGTTCTGCTGATTCCTCCTTTAAACATAAACCGCGCGTCAGAAAATGCCATTGCCCCATAAGAGAACGTGTGATACCAGGTTTCTTTATAGATCTCGCCTTTGGAATGGAAATAATTTATTCCGGCATATAATCCGGTTGCCGTTTTTCCATTTCCTGAATTAAAAACAAAAGGAGAATAATTTATTTCAGCGCCAAAAGAAATTCCCGCTCCGAAAATGTATCCGAAGTTTATTCCGGGGATGGCAGCGGCGGGAAAAAAATTTTGTGCGGCGACATTTCTTGTAAAAAAGAAAATGGAAAGCAATAGCGTAAAACGGAGGAGGGGATTTTTCATTCGCGTAGTAGAAACAGGTTTGCCATCTGCTGCTATTTGAAAGGTAGTGAAAAAAAATTGCAATTTTAAAATTTAACTCTTCCCCGATAGCTGCTTCCAAGACGGGTCTTTTACCTAACAAATATAGGAATTTTACCCCAACACCTTATCATTCTCCAACACCATCTCTTTTGCCGCCCCTCTATCCCATCAATATCTCATACGGAATCCCAAATGCTTCATGAAGCGCTTTTATCATTCGTTTTGAAAGTGAACGATTGCCATTGAGAATTTCGGAAACCTTGCTTTTATCACCTATTACTTTTACAAGGTCTTTTCGCTCTATTCCTTTTTCTTCCATTATAAATTTCAAAGCTTCAATCGGATCAGCAGCTTCAATAGGAAAATGCACTTCTTCATATTTGTCAACAAGAGTAGCAAGGATATCCAACTCATCTCCTTCAGGTGTGCCTCCTTTTGCGCCCCAGATTTTTTCCATGCGCTTCAACGCCTGCTCGTAATCTTTTTTGGTATGAATGGGCTTGATAGTCATGGTTAAATTGTTTTTGCATTTATTTTATCATAGGTCTTATGTGTACCTATAAATCTGATCCAAAGAATTTGTTTTTCATAATCAATTGCAGCTATAAGCCGGTAATCGTTGCCTTTTATATTAAAAACGACACGATCATTTCCAACAACACTTGCATTCCTGTATTGAGCTTTTAACTCATTGAAATTTTTCCAATTAGCCTTTTTTATTTCTTTAAACCAATTTACGAGAGGAATTTCAGAGTCGCTATTCTTATACCAAAATTCGCGAATAGCCCGTCTTGCAATTATTCTCATACAAGAACAAAGATACTAAAAGTTTCCAAAACGGAAACCTTCAGCAAAAGACTAATAAGACATTTGAAAAATTTACCGCAGCACCCTATCATTCTCCAGCACCATCTTCTTAGCCGTCTCCACAATCGCATTCATGTCAAATCCACACTCATTCCACAATTCTGCCTGCTCACCGTGTTCGATCCATTTATCTGGAATGCCTAAACGTTTTACTTCAGCTTTATAATTATGGTCCACCATAAATTCAATTACCGCTGATCCGAATCCACCCTGAATGCAGCCGTCTTCTACAGTAATCACCTTATCAAACTTCGAAAAAACTTCGTGCAACATTTCTTCATCGATCGGCTTCACAAAACGCATATCGTAATGCGCAGCGCTTACTCCTGATTTTTTCAAAAGATCAGTTGCTTCAGTTGCAAAATTTCCGGGATGGCCAATGGTTAAGATCGCAACATCTTTTCCATCGCGGATCTTTCGTCCGGTACCGATTTTTATTTCTTCAAACGGAGTTTTCCATTCCGGCATCACACCTTGTCCGCGTGGATAACGAATGGAAAAAGGAAGTGCATTTTTATCCAGTTGCGCCGTGTACATTAAGTTGCGCAATTCCGCTTCATTCATCGGAGCGCTCACCACCATATTCGGAATACAACGGAAATAAGCAATGTCAAATGCGCCGTGATGCGTCGGTCCATCCGCACCTGCAAGCCCGCCGCGATCTAAACAAAGCACCACATGCAGATTCTGCAACGCGATATCATGCACCACCTGGTCGTATGCACGCTGCATGAACGAAGAATAAATATTACAGAACGGAATCATGCCTTGTGTGGCAAGTC
>JALYQL010000124.1 GCA_030855855.1 Bacteroidota bacterium
GGGATGTTCTTAACGGAGCATCCTTTTTTTTATTGAAGTGGTTTAGGGTTAAAAAAAATCCCCAATAACAAAACAACAACAAACAACAACAAACAACAAACGGGAAACAAGAAACCAGAAATAATTACCCGTTTTGTTGCTTTATTTCTACAGCACGGGACATCTCTGAAGGCAGGAAACCATTTTTAAATGCTCGTAAAAAGCTGTTTTTCAAATCAATAAATCAAAGTGTGAATTGTGGTATCCGAATTGAAATGTATACCCGCAGAGGCGGATTCCGAAAAGCCCGAAACAGAGTAGGAAGATAAAAAAACAAGTATTATGAAAACCAGAAAATTTTTCACCGTTGTGCTTACTACATTAGTAATTTGCGCAACAGCAATGATATCGGGCTGCAGAAAAGATGATATCGCACCAACAGGACAGGATACTAATCCTAACCTTTCAAACCGTGGTGGCCTTGCATTCATTGTTAAAGATCAGGCAGGCAATCGTGTTCAGGGAGCTACAGTCGGCATCACACTTTCACAAGGTGAATTATTGACTAACAACTACCTCGCATCACGAATTTCAGACGGAAACGGAAATGCTGATTTCGGAAAATTGAATCCAGGCAACTACTACTACGAAGTAGATGTTACAATCTCCAGCACAACTTACCACGGAGAAGGTGTTATCCAGGTTCAGGCCGGAGTTGATCTTACACAAGAATTGACATTGCAATAAAGTTTTGAAATATAAGAGAGTGCCTGCGTCAATAAGAAAAACGCAGGCGCTCTTTTCAACATTTAACCATGGCGAAATATTCAAAAAAGTCCGGACACTGTTGAAGAAGCCATGCACGATATGAAACATGGCGAGTTCAAAAGTGTAAAAATTATAAGCCGGCAACAAGCTATAGCGATAGGACTTTCAGAAGCACGGAAAAAAGGATATAAGGCACCCGCGGAGAAATCTTCATCAAAAAAGAAATCTTCTTCCGCAAAGAAAGCTTCCTGAAAGAAATCTCTATCTGCTTAAAAGCTTGACCAGTAAAGAAAGCTCTGCATCATCAAAAAATAAATTACTCACACAAAAATCAACTCGTATGAAAACTATCGATGAAAAAACCACTAAAGCTTTGCGTAAGCTTATCATTATCAATAACGACCGCTATGTAGGTTACCAGGAAGCAAAAAAACACGCTGAAGATGGTGACCTTAAATTGCTTTTTGAAAAATACAGCCTGCAAAGCAAAAAATTCGGAAACGAAATTGAAATGATGATTCCGGATCTTTCTGATGATGTTCCGGATGGAGAAGAAACAAAAAATTCCGGTAAATTATTCCGCGTCTGGATGGATATCAAAGACAACCTTGCGCCGAATAACCGCAAATCTGTTCTTTCTTCCTGTGAATTCGGCGAAGATGCGGCTAAAAAAGAATACGACAGTGTGCTTGAAGACAGTGAAGACATTTCTTCAGAAGCCATGGAGCTTATCCGTCGCCACCGCTCTGAACTTCAAGCCGCACATGATGATATCAAGTCAATGAGAGACAGTGCCTAAGTGCTGCACTGAAAGGGAAAAATTGTTATGAGAGATCAATTTTTCCCGAAGCGGCCGGTTTATTCCGGTCGCTTTTTTTTGTGCTTACGGGAAATTTTATCTCCTCTGCGCTCGATAATTACCTCGGCTGCGCCCGATCTCGAATGTGCCTCGATGGGTAAGGGAATTACTGCTGAGAAAACAGGAAATGTGGTATAATAAACAAGAACAAACATCAAACTACAAACATCAAACAACGAACATCAAACTACAAACATCAAACTACAAACATCAAACAACGAACATCAAACAACGAACATCAAACAACAAATATCACTCCCCCTTCCCCAAATCATTCAAAATTTCCTCAATCTTCTTTGCCGATTTCTCCAGAAGCTGCAGGTAAAATTCCGGATCTTCTTTGTCCTCAAGGGCATTTCTTAAACTGTCAATGGTAAGGTAAATAGTAGATAAAGGATTCCGTATATCGTGTACAAGAGTGCGCATTTTTTCATCTCCTGCCCCGCTTCTATCCGATGAATTATCCATGGCTATTTTTTCTTGTCGCGTTTGTTCTTGTTCTTGTTTTTGTCTTTGTCTTTGTTGACAGTAAATTTAATTTTTTTCCGGTCAGGATTATAAAGCTCTACCTGTCCGGTTGTATTAAAGCTGGCAGGAATATCCTGTTGCAGTCCCGCCAATGAAACAACGGTTCCGTTAACAGTAAAATTATAGGTCACAACGTCATCATTAAAAAGTATTTTAAAGAACAACGCGACTTCATTATCAATTGTAATCCGGAATGGAATTTCCATATGCGCAGTATCCATCGGCAATATCCGTATGTCGCCGGGGATTTTACCGACAGAATGAATTTGTTTCCCGGCATTCATATTATAGCTGACATCCTTAAACCAGAATTCTTTTTTATTCAGGTTGACAATACGCAGCTTCATCCGGAAGTCATAATAATTCTCTCCCTCTTTCACTTCGCCGAGGTAAATAAGCTCAGTCATCGTAATCTTCGGAGGAGTCGGAACTTCAACTGAAAGGTCTTTACTGAATTCCCTGCTGCTCTGCCCGAACATAGTGGTAAAATTTACCCATCCTTTCACCGTTATCATAGTAGAATCACGATCCTGCAGATTTCGTATCCGCTGAATTGCGTCTTTGATAGGAATTGTAAATGCAATCGGGAACACGCGGACCTGGTCTTTCTCAAGCCGTTGCGCGCTGTCGTTTACATAATGAACAAGCACAAGCGAATCATTGGAAAGTGTGATATCAGCATAATTCAATTCATACGAGGTCCAGCTTTTGTTCCTCACCATCACCAACACTTTTATGTACGCGCTGTCATCAATAACGGTAATGTTTTCAATCACCACCTGCTCCATTTCAGGCAGGATTTGCTTAAGCAACTGCTTCCTCGCGAGGTAACCAATAGTCAGCAGCGATGAAATAATTAATAAAGTAATGATGATCCGCCGGAAAATTTTCATTTGCCTTTTTTATCTTTTCTTTTTTCTTTCCTGGATTCTTTCCTGGATTCTTTTTTATCATCGTTATTGAAAATTCTGTCCATTAACTTTTCATCATCCTTCGGCGGTTTTGTGCTTACATGACTGATTGAAATAGTATTGTCCAGCGAAGGTTTCAACGCGGATACAAATGCATTCATGATCACCGAGAAAATTGCGTCGATAACTCCTATGTCAGGCTTTTTAAAAGAACCTTCAATCGGAAGCTTTGTAGCAAGCTGATCTTTGCTTTGATTCTGTAAAACTTCAGCAGTCGATCCGATAAGCGCTTCCCATGCGATCTGAAGAAAATTTCCTTCTTCGTCTTTAAACTGAACAATGTCAAGATCTTTTATCACCGGTTTTATATAACCTGCAAATTTATTCTCCTTCGCCGCGAACTCGGTGTACATGCTCATGTTACCGGCTTTGAGATCGAAATTAGCATACGCAGTAAAAAAAGGATTCAGGTAAACCAAATTCGTTTGGGTAAGCGTTGAATTCATGTCGAACGTCGGAACTTTATTGAGCGGATCAAGCTTTACATTAATGGAAAAGGAACCGTCATATAATTTAGATTTAAATTCAACGGTAGCCGGCAATAAAGTCGTCGGGTCGGATTCATTGGTAAGGTTTTTTGCTTCTGCATACACTTCTCTCAATGGAACATCGACCACCGGCTGCCTGGATTTATCTACATAATGGATCTGGCCGTTTGTCACTGCAAGCCGGTTAATTTTAATCGGCATCATATCTTTTACAAGCTGAACAAGAGAGGTAGTGTCTTTGGCGCTTTTAGCTTCAGCTTCCTTGCCGATGGTTTTGTCCATCGTATATTGTACTACAGGCTGCTCAAATTCAATTTCTCCAACCACCTTTCCATCGAAAATAGATTTCCATTCTACAGAAAGATCTATTGCCGGGCTTTTAAAGAACTCAGTCGTATCTTTTTTTTCTTTATCTACTTTATTAAGGTAAATATCCTTGATAACATATGCGCCACGGTAAATAGCAAGATCAATATCATCGACATGGCCATAATAACCATCTAGTTTAGCAAGCTTTTGATTTACAAAATGAAGAATAATATAAGGAAGACATAATCTGATGACTACCAAAATCCCCAATGTGATGATTAAAATCCTCAGTTTTCTTCTTTTCTTATGCTTTTTTGCAGGCGTAACAGGCTTAGCTTGGTCGTCAGACATAGCAATTTGATTAATTAAGTGGTGATTTTGCTTCTATAATTCACTACATAGAGGAGTGTAAAATCATGCCAAAGGATTTAGCGGAATTGTTTTTGCAGGATAAGCACAAATCTCTTATTCATATGTTCCGCAAAAAATCGAAGTTCTTTATAGAGCTTTTCAAACAGACATTTTCTGACTTTGGTAAAGACAAGGTGCTGAAAATGGCTTCTTCACTTGCTTATGTTACAATATTTGCACTGCCCGGCTTGCTCATTATTATCATCTGGATTTCCGGCGCATTTTATAATCCCTCGGAAGTAAGCGGAAAATTCATCAGCAATGTTGTGGGCATTCTCGGATTAAAAAACACGCTCAAGCTGGAGGACCTGCTGATTCACGCGAAATTCGATTACCAGAACTTATGGGCAAAAGTCCTTGCCGTCATCACCCTCATATTTTCAGTAACAGGAATTTTCGGTGAGATCCAGGATTCAATCAATACCATCTGGGGACTTCGCACAAAACCGAAAGCTGGTTTTATAAAAGTGCTTATCAACCGTTTTTTATCATTCTCTGTATTGATCTCTCTTGGATTTATCCTGATGGTTTCGCTGGTATTAAATGCGTTTATCAGCGGGCTTTTTGAGAATCTCCAGGAAAGAGTGCCGGATATTCCGATCGCAGTCTTCTGGATCGTCAACCAGGTTGTTATCTTTTTTGTGCTGGTGCTTTTATTCGGTGCGATCTTCAAGGTTTTGCCGGATGCGAAAATTACATGGAGGGATGTTTTTTTTACTTCAAGCGTCAGCGCAATTTTATTTATGATCGGCAAATCCGCCATAGGATTTTTCTTGCAGGAAAACGCAACAGTGACTGCATACGGTTCTGCAGGCACGGTGATTGTGCTGCTGCTCTGGGTGTATTACTCTTCTGTCATTTTATATCTCGGCGCCGAATTCACACAGGTTTATATGAAGATGAAAGGCCGGCATATTAATCCGAACAAATACGCCATATGGGTTGAGAAACAGGAAATAGCTGTAGACTCCAATATGGAAGTATCAAAGGAAGAAGTCAAGCCATGATCAATTTTTTTTCATATATTTGCATCAGTAAATCTCCAGCACAAGTATCTTTTTCCATATCCGGGCGGCGGCCATTTTTTTACAGAGTGGAATAACCATAGTAAAGATTTGATGATATGCATAAGGTATTAGTAATTGATGACGACATGGTCATCTGTAATCTTTTGGATAAATTTCTTTCCAAAAACGGCTATTCCGTAAAAACTGCTTTTTCTTCATCAACAGCTTTTGCTTTAATTGAGCAGGAAACATTTGACATTGTGCTTTCCGACTTCCGTCTGGAGAACACGGATGGAAAAGTTATTCTCAAAAAAGTAAAAGAAAAATCGCCATCTACGCAGGTTATTATCATAACCGGCTATTCCGATGTGAAAATTGCTGTGGATGTGATGAAGCATGGCGCGTTCGATTATATCACCAAACCTTTTATTCCCGATGAGATTCTTCGCCTGCTGAATAAAGCGCTGGCCAAAAAAGAAGAGATCGGCGATGAGGAAATCGAATCCACCGGCAAAAAATCCTCTGCAGGTGCGGCCGCAATGGCAAGAAGGCACACCCTTACCGAAAATGATTATATCGTTGGAAAAAGTCCGCAGTCCAAAGAAGTAGAACGGCAGATCCGTCTTGTGGGGCCAACGAATTACAGCGTGATCATTTACGGAGAAAGTGGAACAGGAAAAGAATCCATTGCGCAGGCGATTCACCTGCATAGCCCGAGGAAAAACAAACCGTTTGTTGCTATTGACTGCGGCGCTCTTTCGAGAGAGCTTGGCGGAAGTGAATTATTCGGTCATGAAAAAGGTGCATTTACAGGCGCGCTTACACAGAAGATCGGACAATTTGAAGCGGCGAATGGCGGCACTATTTTCTTTGACGAGATTGCAAACCTTCCTTATGATTTACAGGTTTCACTGCTCCGCGTAGTGCAGGAACGCAAATGCAGAAGACTTGGCTCTACAAAAGAAATGGATATTGATGTACGAATTGTAGTTGCTTCAAATGAAAGTCTGAGTGAAGCCGCGGCAAAAGGAAAATTCCGCGAAGATCTTTACCATCGTTTTAACGAATTTGATATTTTTCTGGCTCCATTACGCGAGCGCAAAAGCGATATTATTTTATTCGCCAATCATTTCCTTGCCAAAGCAAATCTGGAGCTGAATAAAAATATCAAAGGTTTCTCTGCCGAAGTGCTGAACGTTTTTGACAATTACAGCTGGCCGGGAAACCTGCGCGAGCTGAACAATATTATCAAACGTGTAACCTTGCTTACCGATGGAGATGAAGTAATGCTGAACTCGCTTCCGCATGAAATTTCCTTCTACGAAAAATTCACTTTCAATTCGGATAGTGGCAATGGCTCCTCTATCGCCACTGCAACCACACGCCTGGCCGAATCAAAAAATGATCTAAAGTCAGTAGCCATAAATGCGGAATACGAAAAGATAGTAGAAGTGCTCAAGCATGTGAACTACAATAAATCGAAAGCGGCAAAAGTGCTGGATATAGACAGGAAGACGCTTTATAATAAGCTGAAGCAGTATAAGCTGTTGTAGGTATTGAAATGTGGTGTCAGATGCCAGCATCAGACACCACTACTGATTGCCAGCATCAGACACCACTACTGATTGCCAGCATCTGGCACCACGACTGATTCCATATCAAACAGCAACCAGGAGATAATCTGAGAAATCAGACTTTCGGTGTAAGTCCCGGACTTTTGTTTGGTGTAGATTAATCGTTATTAGAAGGAAAAGCTCCGTTCATCAGACCGGGGCTTTTATTGTTTTATATCCACAAAAAGCAATAATTTCACCTATTCTTTCCAAAACCTTCAACCCCATGGTAAACATCAAAATCGGAAGCGCGCCGGGAAACACCGTCGTG
>JALYQL010000160.1 GCA_030855855.1 Bacteroidota bacterium
GGCTTATATCTATTAAACAGTGAGCTTTGCCGAAAACAAACGTTTATAAACACTTAAACGGATAAGAAAAAACAGGTGAAAAGACGGGTAATAACACGAGAAAAAACGGGCATAAAAAAAATCCCCTCCCGATTTCTCGGAAGGGGGTAAACTAAAAACCATGGCGTGATTTTTAGCGGCCAGGAAGGAGGCACCGTCCTGGTTATTCTCGTTTACTCTTTGCCTTGCTCTTTATCTTCCAAAGCAGATTTCAGATCAGCAAGACCGGCTACGTCACCGAAAGTTGTTTTTTCCTGGTTGTCTTTAACCTTCTTAACAGCTTTCTTGGTTTCTTCTCCGGCGCCTTTGCTTGCACCTTCTTTTTTACCACCTGTGCGCGATTCTTTCTCTTCGATTGCGATCGCTTCAACAGTATTGCGGTGAGATACGATGATCTTTTTGGAATCTTTATTGAATTCCAAGACTTTGAAATCAAGCGTTTCTTCCACTTTAGCGTTTCCGCCTTCTGCTTTCATCAAGTGCTTGTTCGGAGCGAATGCTTCAACACCGTAAGGGAGCTGAACTACTGCACCTTTATCATTAGCGCTGACAATTGTGCCCTGGTGATCGGAACCGACTGTGAATACGGTTTCGAAAACATCCCATGGGTTTTCTTCCAATTGTTTGTGGCCAAGGCTCAGGCGGCGGTTTTCAACATCCACATCCAATACTACTACATCGATGGTTTCACCGATTTTAGTGAACTCGGATGGGTGCTTGATTTTTTTAGACCAGCTCAGATCCGAAATGTGGATCAATCCGTCAATTCCTTCTTCAAGCTCAACGAAGATTCCGAAGTTGGTGAAATTGCGGACTTTTGCTTTGTGTTTTGAGTTCTTTGGATATTTATCCAGGATATCTTTCCACGGATCAGGTGAAAGCTGCTTAATGCCTAATGACATTTTGCGCTCGTCACGATCAAGTGTAAGTACGATTGCTTCAACTTCATCGCTCACTTTCAGGAAATCCTGTGCCGAACGAAGGTGCTGTGACCATGACATTTCAGACACATGAATGAGTCCTTCAACGCCGGGCTGAACTTCTACGAACGCGCCGTAATCTGCAATAACCACTACGCGGCCTTTAACTTTATCTCCCACTTTAAGGTCAGCGGAAAGGCCTTCCCATGGATGTGAAGAAAGTTGTTTAAGACCAAGAGCGATACGTTTTTTCTGATCATCAAAATCAAGAATAACAACGTTGATCTTCTGGTCGAGCTTAACGATCTCTTCAGGATGTGAAATACGTCCCCATGAAAGATCGGTAATGTGAATAAGTCCGTCAACACCGCCAAGATCCACAAATACTCCGTAGCTGGTGATATTCTTAACTGTTCCTTCAAGAACCTGTCCTTTTTCAAGCTTGCCGATGATCTCTTTTTTCTGTGCTTCGAGTTCTTCTTCGATAAGCGCTTTGTGTGATACAACAACGTTCTTGAATTCATTGTTGATTTTCACAACTTTAAATTCCATTGTTTTACCAACGTAAATATCGTAATCACGGATAGGCTTAACGTCGATCTGTGAACCCGGCAAAAAGGCCTCGATTCCGAATACATCCACGATAAGTCCGCCTTTTGTACGGCATTTTACGAAACCTTTAATGATCTCGTCGCCATTAAGTGCATTGTTAATACGCTCCCATGATTTCATGGCGCGTGCTTTTTTGTGCGAAAGGATCAGCTGACCGTTTTTGTCTTCCTGACTTTCTACATAAACTTCTACTTTATCGCCGATTTTCAGATCGGGATTGTAGCGGAATTCAGACAATGGAACTACACCGTCTGATTTGTAGCCGATGTTTACGACTACTTCTTTGTTGTTTTTGGAAACGACAGCACCTTCAACTAATTCGTGATCTACGATTGATTTAAGTGTTCCGCCATAAAGTTTTTCAAGGCGTTCGATTTCTTCTTTCGAATAGAAATCCTGTTTTTTCCCAACGGTGTTCCAGTCAAATTCCGGAGCCGCTGCTGGTGCTGTTAAATTTTCAGCCATTTAATTTTTAAGTTTTGTCCCGGCTAAGCCAGAACTGGCCTTTATTCCGGCGGATAAAGGCGATTAGACCTGGGATTTGCCGGTAAATCCCGTTTTTCAGAAAGGGACACAAAGATACGCCAGAAACCCACCTGTTCCATCATTAAAACCTGTCTTTATTTAAATTGATTGATTGTCAGGACCCTATTTTTGAAAAGCTTGCCGTAACCATGCACGATATACTTTACCAAACTTACAGCATACAACTGTAAATCAATTAGTTAAAATAAATAAAGCACATTTAACATCAATATGTTAAATTTCTGAGACGGGCCTTAAAAACGTTTGTTTAAAAAAGTCGGCAGTATGGAAAACCCGGAAAAGGAAGACCTGATTTTGCATTGAAATAAATGGTGGTTTTTACATATTTTGCTGATAACAAGGGGTAAAAAATTACTTTTAACCCTGTTTTTTACCTTCCTTTCTCGCTATATTTGCCTTTCACAACAATTTTGGCGTTCCGCCTGATCCTAACACAAACTAAAAAAACATCATCGATGAAAAAATCACTACTAATGATTACGGCTTTAGCGGCCGGTCTTAGTCTGGTTGCCCAACAGTCTGCGACGGTTCTTAAAGTTCCGGTTCATAAGGGCGAGCAATACCAGGCCCCCACCGACATCCAATTCAGCCAGGTTTATCCACAATCGAACACTTCAAACGCACGCGCAGGCCAGCCTGCCCCTGCCCCGCTTCTTACTACTGAAGCAGTAATCGGCTCTACAAAATACAACCTGCAGACGAACTCATCGATGCCACACCGTATCTGGTACAACAGCGATGGAACGATTTCTTCTATTTTCACCTTCGCTGATGGTACATGGCTTTCATGGCCTGACCGCGGTACAGGTTACAACTATTTTGACGGAACAACATGGCTTCCTAATGCAACAGCGCGTATTGAAAGCGGCCGTACAGGTTTCCCTGATATGGTAGTTCTGAATAACGGATTTGAAATGACAGTTGCGCATAACACTGCTTCTTCTGTTATGCATTTCTGTTCACGTCCTGTAAAAGGATTCGGACCCTGGACTGAAAATGCGGGAACATTGATCCCTAATCCACCGAACTTCGCGTTCTTCTGCCTCTGGCCACGTATGGCAGTTGGCGGAGCATCAGGAGATGTTATCCACCACATTGCAATTACGGAGCCGGTTGGTAACAACGGTGCAATTTACCGCGGACAAGATGGCTGCATGATGTATTCCCGCTCTAACGACGGTGGTGCTACATTCGCGGTTCAGAACCAATTGCTTTCTCCGTTCGACAGCACACAATCTGCTTCTATGAACGGTGATGCTTACGCTATTGATGCGATGAACAACACTGTTGCTATCGTAATCGGCGGATTCGGTGAAGATGTAGTTCTTGCGAAATCTATCGATGGTGGTGTAACATGGACAAAAACAATTGTTCAGGATTTCCCATTCACTCCATGGACAGATGTGATGACAGATACACTTCCTACAGACGGAATTGTAGATACGCTTGAAACAAACGATGCTTCTTTGAGCGTTCTTATCGATAACGCAGGACAGGTTCACGTCTGGTACGGACAAATGTTCATCTACAACGACGGAACAGGAACATTCTACCTCGCAGGAACATCTGCTATGATGTACTGGAACGAAGGCATGACAGGTCCTCCGGTTGCTATTGTTGACGGAAATGATCTTGATCTTGACCAGAGCGGTGTTATTGATGTTGCTGACTGGGGAACTTACCAGGTTGGTCTCATTTCTCACCCGAGCACAGGTATTGACGCAAGCGGAAATCTGTTTTGCGCCTACACTGCTGTGGTTGAAAATTCAGATGACGGAACAGGTAAATCGTACCGCAACATTTACGTGATCGAATCAATGGATGATGGTGCAACATGGACAGGCCCATACAATATTTCTCCGGATGCGGCGATGGAAAAAGTTTATCCGTCAATGGCCCGCAAAGTAACATCGAGCTGCCATATTGCTTACCTCCGCGACCAGATTCCGGGACACGGTGTATTTGCAACAGGCACAACCGATGCTGACAACATGGACCAGGTTCACGAGTGGGTTTATGCAAACGTTCCTGTAGATGATATCGTTGCCGGTGTAAATGAAACACCTGCAAATGTAAGCGCGGTAGAAGTTTACCCGAACCCTGCCAACACATCTGCTAACGTAAAAATCAAACTTGCAAATGCGCAGGAAGTAACTGTTTCTGTTTACAATACAACAGGACAGCTGGTTTCTTCGCAAGTGAAAAATCTTTCTGCAGGAATTTCTATGATCGCACTTGACGTAGCAAATCTTCCTTCCGGAATTTATTTCATCAACGTTACAGAAGGCACTTCTACAATCAGCAAGAAACTGATCGTGGAATAATCCTTTTCATGATTTTAAAAGAGGGCTTCTGTTCATTCAGGGCCCTCTTTTATTTACCGGTTAACATCATGAGCAGGCGCAGGTCACAATTTGTCCGCTTTATTTGTCAATTCGCAATGCTTAAGTTAAATTTGTTCTATTCTCGCATTTCTATATTTTCACAGTTAACCGATCTAAAAAATGAAAAAAGGATTACTACTTACTCTATCGGTAGTTGGAGGCCTCGGACTTTTTGCCCAGGCCCCAAAAGTGGCGGGCGCTAAAAAAGCTGACCTGACGAATTCCAAAGCTTCTGCGGCTGATGCAGGCCAGTTTAACTTTTATGCTTCTGCTTCTGCGAGCCAGCGTAACGGAAACCCGGCGCCGACACCTGCAACTACAGGAACCTACTTTACAAGCTCTTACAATGCGTTTACGCTGCTTGTATCCTCATCACATTGCCTGACTGCCAACCAGGATCTCAACGCGGTAATGTTCACTCACCGTATCAGCCAGGACTGGCCTGCTGATCCAAACGTAAATTCAGGATACGTTGAGTATAGCTGGACAAACAATTACGGAACGTCATGGGATTCCTCTTATTTTGCTGATCAGACCAACCTTGGCAATAAGCGTTTCCGTTATCCTTCAGGCGCTATTATCAATCCTGCAGGTAACACCAACATTGCAAATGCCTGGAACGTTGCTTCCGGTCCTTACACCGACGGTGCAACCTCTTCTCCATGGAAAGGTTATTACAACAATTACCAGCAGATGATGAACGGCGCAACGTCCAACACAGGCGTGTACACCACAGGTCAGCCGGGCGTTTTCCCGAATGATTTTCCGCGTATCAGCATTACTTCTTATGAGGACAGCAGCGCGTGGGTTTCAGGCGGATTGTACGCGGATGCGGGTGCAGCAACAGCTGCGGCACAAGGTTACCGTGGTGCAACGCTCATGAAAGCAAAAATGGACAATACAGGACTCATCACCTGGTCGTTCGATTCTATTCATCCTACTTTTCACCAGGACGGAGCAGGCATAAATGATTGCTTCACGCAGGCGCTAACAGGCTTCAATGCAGACGGATCAATCGGTTATTGCGTTTTCTTTGGCGTTGATGCTGCACAAACCACTTCTACCATGCGTTCTTTCCTGCCTATCGTGTACAAAACAACGAACAGCGGAGGGTCCTGGACATTGCAGCCGATGAATGATTTTACTACTATCGCTGCAATTGCAAATCGCCTTATTCCTGCAAGCGATGGCCAGCTAAAGCCTTGGTTCAACCAGAGTGAAGGCGCTGATGTTGTTGTGGATGCAAATGACCAGCTTCACATCATTTGTGTGGTAGGAAGCGGTTCTTCCAACCACGATGATTCGCTCGGTTATACATGGAATCTCACCGGCCAGAATGGAACAACAGCAATGAATTACATGTACGATGTGCATACCACAACTTCCGGCTGGGATGCGTGGCTTATCGATTCTTTGATGTGCGGACCATCAACGACCAGCTCGATCTTCTTTGACGGTACAAACAGCAACACAATTTACGCGACTGATGCGCGCCTGCAGGTTTCGCACACTACCGACCGTACAAAACTGTTCTATACATGGGTTGATTCTGATCCGACAGCCCTTTCCGGCGAAAACGCACTTCCTGATCTGTTCGGAAAAGGTGTTGATATTAACAACGGAATGGCTACGGCACGAAAACAGTTTACATTCTCGCAGGACTTTTATTTCCACTACTCTTCAAATGTAGCGCTGGTGAGCGGAAGCACTTATAAAATCGCAGCGACCAATTCGATCGACCGTAATGGTTCACATGATGTAGCTACAACATTTGATCATTATTTCTTCAACGGGGCTACGTTCGACAGCAACGAATTCAATACCTGGATCGGTATTTCTAATCCGAACGCGGAAGTTGTTTCTTTTAATGCTTATCCGAATCCGGCAACTGATGCGGTGAATGTAAGCCTGAACATGGTGAACAACGGAAAAGTTTCCATCACACTTTTGAATTCGATCGGACAGCAAGTGCTTGTTGAAAACCGCGAGCTTGCTTCAGGTTCAAACACTATCCTTTTGAATACTTCTGCATTACCTTCCGGCATTTACCTGGTAGTGGTTACCACTCCTTCCGGAAATGTTACTTCAAAAATTGTGATCGAATAAATTGCAATACGTTTATACGAAAGGGCTTCTGTTCATGACAGAAGCCCTTTTCTTTTCCAGTCGTTTCGTCAGCAATTTTCGTTTTCCGCTGACGTAATTGCAGTAACTTTCATTGGGTATAAAATTTGAGCGTTACAAAGGGTAAAATATTTAAACCAGTTTTATTTATAAAGCATATGAACCTGAACAATTTCACTTTAAAATCGCAGGAAGCCATTCAACAGGCACAGCAATTTGCCACCGCGCAGAATAACCAGGCTGTTGAAACAGGCCACATTCTGAAAGGAATTTTAGCAATAGATGAAAACGTTACGCCATTTCTTCTTAAAAAATTGAATGTCAATACAGCGCTGTTTACACAAGTCGCAGACCGCATCAACGAATCTTACCCTAAAGTCAGCGGCGGAAACACACAATACCTTTCCAATAACGCCAACCAGGTTTTGCTCAAAGCGGTGAATAACCTCAAGGAGTTTAATGATGAATTTGTTTCCATCGAACATCTCCTGCTCGGTTTGCTGGATACCGGCGACCAGGTGGCGCAGCTGATGAAGGATAACGGAATTACAGCTAAAGATCTAAAAGCTGCCATACGCGATCTCCGCAAAGGCGCAACTGTTTCAAGCGCGTCGGCCGAAGAAACATACAACGCGCTGAACAAATACGCAATCAATCTCAACTCGCAGGCACGTAACGGCAAGCTCGATCCTGTGATCGGCCGCGATGAAGAGATCCGCCGCGTGCTGCAGATCCTTTCACGCAGGACGAAGAACAATCCTCTTCTCGTGGGAGAGCCGGGTGTTGGTAAAACAGCGATCGCGGAAGGTATTGCTCACCGTATCACAAACGGCGATGTGCCGGATAATCTCAAATCAAAGCAGATCTATTCGCTCGATATGGGCGCGCTGATAGCAGGTGCGAAATACAAAGGCGAATTTGAAGAGCGGTTAAAAGCTGTGGTGAAAGAAGTGACGAGCGCGGATGGCGAGATCATTCTTTTTATTGACGAAATTCATACGCTCGTAGGCGCAGGTGGCGGTGAAGGTGCTATGGATGCTGCGAATATTTTAAAGCCTGCTCTTGCAAGAGGCGAGCTGCGCGCGATCGGGGCAACGACGTTGAATGAATTTCAGAAATATTTTGAGAAAGACAAAGCGCTTGAACGCCGTTTCCAGAAAGTGATGGTGGAAGAGCCTTCTCCTGAAGATGCAATCTCTATTCTCCGCGGCATCAAAGAAAAATATGAGGCGCATCATAAAGTGCGCATCAAAGACGAGGCAATCATCGCAGCCGTGGAATTGTCGCAACGATATATTAACGATCGTTTTCTGCCTGATAAAGCGATTGATCTTATTGATGAAGCTGCTTCGAAATTGAGAATGGAAATTAATTCCATGCCGATAGAGCTGGAAAATATTGAACGCAAGATCCGCCAGCTTGAAATTGAACGTGAAGCCATCAAACGCGAAAATGATAAACGTAAGCTCGAAGATCTCGGAAGAGAAATTGCCGAGCTGAATGACAAGCGCGCTGATCTTCGTGCACAATGGCAATCGGAAAAAGATGTCGTTGAAAATATTCAGAAAGCAAAAGAAGAGATCGAGCAATTAAAATACAGCGCAGAACAGGCGGAACGCGCGGGCGATTACGGCAAAGTAGCGGAAATCCGTTACGGCCGTATGAAAGAAGCGGAAGACCGTCTCGAATCGGCGAAGAAAAAGCTCGAAGAAACACAACGCAGCGGCACTCCGCTGATCAAAGAAGAAGTCGACAGCGAAGATATTGCGGGCGTTGTGGCCAGCTGGACAGGCATTCCTGTTTCGAGAATGCTACAGAGCGAAAGAGAAAAACTGTTGTTGCTCGAAGATGAATTGCACAAGCGTGTGGTCGGGCAAGATGAAGCGATCGAAGCAATATCTGACGCGGTGAGAAGGAGCCGAGCGGGAATGCAGGACGCGCGCAAGCCGATCGGTTCGTTCATTTTCCTTGGCACAACGGGTGTCGGTAAAACAGAATTGGCAAAAGCGCTCGCGGAATTTTTGTTCAATAATGAAAATTCGATGACGCGCATTGACATGAGCGAATACCAGGAACGTCATTCTGTGTCGCGGTTGGTAGGTGCGCCTCCGGGATATGTAGGCTACGATGAAGGCGGACAATTGACAGAAGCCGTTCGTCGCCGTCCGTACAGTGTGATCCTGCTGGATGAAATTGAAAAAGCGCACCCGGATGTTTTTAATATTCTCTTACAAGTATTAGACGACGGCAGATTGACCGACAATAAAGGCCGCGTGGTGAATTTCAAAAACACGATCATCATCATGACGTCTAATATGGGATCGCATCTCATACAGGAGAATTTTGAAACGATGACGGAGAAGAATAAAGATGAAGTGTTTGCAAAAACCAAGCGCGAAGTTTTTGATCTTCTGAAAAAAACTATCCGACCTGAATTTTTAAACCGCATTGACGAGATCATCATGTTTGCGCCGCTTACACGTGAGGACGTGGAGCAAATTGTGAAGATCCAGTTTAAACAGGTGGAGAAAATGCTGTCGGAAAATGATATCAAAATTACCGCCACACCGGAGGCAATTGACTGGATGGCCGAGCTGGGTTATGATCCTCAATTCGGTGCACGCCCTGTGAAACGTATGCTGCAGAAAAAAGTGCTGAATGAATTATCGAAGCAGATACTTGCCGGTAAAATTCAAAAGCATAGTGAAGTAGTGCTCGATGTGTTTGACAAGGAGATTGTTTTTCGTCAGCCGGTGGAAACTGATAAATAAAGAGTAGTCAGTGGTCAGTAGTCAGTAGTCTTAAGTCAGAAAAACGAATTGTATCTTCGTAAGATGAAAAAGCTATTCCTCTTCTATGTTCTTTGCTCAGGAATCATTTTCTTGTTTTCCGTTTCCTGCAGGCATAACGAGGAAGAAGATCCTGCTGATCCTACTCCTGTTGTGGGCGCGATCAATTCGTCGACACCTGTGTTGGGTTACGGAATTCTTGATCGTTTGCCCGGCATCTGGAATGGCCCGGTTACTTCTTCTACTCCACTTGGCGGTTATCCTGAATGGATCGTGGATCTGCGGCCTGTTTCGGCTTCGCAGGTTTCATCTAAATCGGAATTGGATTCGGTGAACAATATTCTGATGGGATTTTTTATTGTGAAGCATGCGAATTCCTACAAAATGGCTTTTCGTAACGGGGGCGGATTTGCAGGTCAGCAGCGCATAGCTTACGCAGTGATCGATAGCGTTTCGGAAACCACGAATAATTATTTCTACCGCTTTTCAGATTTTCGTGCGGGTGCCAATCGCGTTTACACGAATATATTGTTCAAAGATGACAGCCTTATCCTGACGGTTTATACCAATCAATATAATTCGCTGGCGACACCGGTGGTGCACATGCAATGGCGTTCCAGGTTACAGGATTCAACTTCCACGCAGGCGGCGAGAACGCATTTTGTTTTCCCGCAAAAAACAATGGTGCGGGATTTTTCAACAACGTTCGACAGTCAGCCAGAAGCAATTTATTACAATCTCACTTCTGATCCGTACAACGAAAGTATGCAGCCTTATCCCGGACAGACCACGGTGAACATAAATTTCGGAGCGGCTTACACACCCGATCCGAATAAAAAAGTTTTCCTGATGATTACTACACAGCCATTGTTCAGCGGTTTCACGTATTTGCCTGCGAATTTAATTTACCGTTCGCGTTATGTGTTTTTAGCTTCGACGGATAATGCATTTACATTTAATTATATGCATCCGGGAAGCTATTACCTGTACACGCTTTACGATGCAAACGGCGATGGCACATTTTCGTCGGGCGATTGGATGAGCTCGAATTTGTCGAATACTTTTTCGTTGGCTGAATCGGGTGCTGCATCGGTAAATACGACGATTGATTTTACAATTCCGTGAGGAGGCGGGTAATTGGGTATCTCGACTGCGCTCGATATTAATAAGGAAAATTTGGTGAGGGGTGTTGTCAGATGCTACATGGCATTGGTTAATTGTTTGTTTGATTTTCTTTTTTTGCGTGAGGGATAGTAGCGGTTACCCCGCATTCCGGCTCGTCCGGGAGAGGAGTAATAGCGAATAGCCCGACCCGAGGTACGAGGGGCAAGCCCTACTGCAACTTTTAAGTCAACCTGATTTTCTATTTTTCTATCCTCCCTAATTCTATTTTCCTTATTAATATCGAGCGCAGTCGAGATACCTGTTTTCTCAATTTACTTTTTCACTGCCGCTGCCACTTTTTTACTGCCACTTTCGCTTCAGGACCATTTCTGTTTTCATAAAAATGCTTCTTTCCAAAAAATCAGAGCCGCTTTCACCTTCAACATACAAGGGATTTAATATGCAGACTGCTACTCGCGGCTCCTTTTTTCTTAACTCCATTTCTGTTTACAAAGTAAAAAACTCTCCGTTCTTCAATTTGTAAGTGGTGCTGCAGACTACTATAGTGTCGCCGTCTTTCAATTTGCTTATATCGGAATAATCCGTGTCGTTGATGTGAAGTGTGCCTTTGGTTTTCCATGCGATTTTTAGATAATCGGGCTGGCAAAAACTTTGATCGCAACCGCCTCGGATAGAACAGAAAACCACCACGTGCACCGGACGGTTTACCTGTGATAATAAATCCATATCACTGGCTGTAGCGTGGTTGTCGACGATGAGAATAACATCTCCAAAAGGTTTTTTTGCCATTTTCATTCCTATGACAATCGCTTCGAGGCAATTATCGGGACTGTCACTATCAGTACTTTTTTCGATCACTGTTTGGATGAAGACAGAAAGTTTATCGAGCGGAAGAAATTCGGTGTAATATATTCCGCCTGTCTCGCCCGCTTTTTTTTCGGCCTGCTTTTTCTGATCGCCATCATTGAAAAAAACAAACTGTGATCCCGGATTGTCTTTTGCATTTACAGCAAACCATCCTTTCAGCTCTTCGAGTATTAATCCCATATCGGCGCTTGCATCACATACAACCAGCGGATTTGAAAAATTGTTCCTGTCCATGACCGCTGCCACGCCATTTGCGCTGTACCCTTCCTGCGCAGCTTTTACTACACGCGCGGCTTCTCTTTTCTGATTGTCTTCTTCTTCTTTTTTCTTTTTCAGGTAAGCAACAGTGCCGATATAGGAAAATGACCATTTGATCTCAGAAGTTCCGACTGAATATTTGCATTCGGTGCTTTCGAAATTTTTATGGTACTGAAAGCTCAGGTCATAAATATCTCCTTTTGGAAGGTAAAGCATTGCCTTGCCGTTTGCGCCTGTAGTTGCTTTAAACGATTTGTGCCGGTTTCTGCCGGTGAGAGTAACCGTTTCACCTCCCAGCGGGCCTTTGTCGAAATCTGACAAATCCAATTCGAAATTGGAATAAAACGCTTCAGAAAAATTTGTGAACGGGTCTGTTCCCCGGAACCAGGTGGTGTCGGGAAGCGCGTTTGCAAACCGGTCTACTTCTGCTTTTTCAGAAGCATTCATTGCAAAAGCGGCATCCTGCGCCACCATGTCGCGACTGTAAAACAAAGTGGAATTCATTGTTGCTCCGGGAGCATTGGGAACCTGGATATATTTTTTCGCTGTGTAATTCGGAATCTGCACATCGTAAACAGCATTGGGCGGCACGAGGATAGAAACTTTTCCATTTACATCTGTCTTGCCGGAAAATTTTGTTTTTGCCACTGTGTCTACCAGTGTAACATTCATGTTGGCATGTGCGCCTCCTTCGGTTGCATTGAGCGTGATGTTTATTTTAACGGTTTGCGCGATGATGAAAACGGGGAATAAGAAAAAGAGTAACAACAGGAAATTTTTCATGCGTTTTTATTTTTGAGAATGGGACTGAGGCTGTATAGAAAGCCTGTGGTGTTGCAGGCATAATACTCTAACGGGCATATTGTCACTTTCTTATAATTAGAAAAATAAAGTTGATTTTGCTGTAACTATTTTGGGGTGATGCGTTATGGCCTTTCGTCTCTTCTCGTCTTCGCTCGAAGAAACAAAAAGATATTATCGAAGAAACAAAAAGATATTATCGAAGAAACAAAAAGCTATTTCCGAAGAAACGAAAAGATATTATCGAAGAAACAAAAAGCTATTACCGAAGAAACAAAAAGATATTATCGAAGAAACAAAAAGCTATTATCGAAGAAACGAAAAGATATTATCGAAGAAACAAAAAGATATTACCGAAGAAACGAAAAGATATTATCGAAGAAACAAAAAGATATTATCGAAGAAACAAAAAGATATTATCGAAGAAACGAAAAGATATTACCGAAGAAACAAAAAGATATTATCGAAGAAACGAAAAGCTATTACGGGCATTGTTTTTAAATAATACTGCGCACAAAAGAAATCTGCATCTTCTAGCGAAGAAAGAGAACAGGCTGCCAAAACATGTTAACATTTAAAATAAGGGCACGATCTTGGACGACATCACTGTATAAATCATTTAAACTTTAATGTCATGAGAGCTAAGAAAATTTTTGCGCCGCCTGTTATGTCCGAAAACCGGATCAAGCTGCGTATCGACCATAAAACAGTGATTACAGTTCGTTCAAAGCACGCCATGGAAATGTGGCTTGAAAAATACCCGGGCGCTGTTGTGATTGATTAACCCGGAATACTTGCCGGGCAGTAATTTCATAAATTGAGGCCAATTAACCGGACTGATTTGACTGGATATCAGGATCTTCCTTTGCTCTTTTGTTAAAAGTGCAAACTCTTGTTAAAATAGCTGAGAATCAATATTTTATGCTATCTTTGGACAGGATTTCACCCCCATATTACCCTCTTATCAACTGACTTTTAACCGATTATAAACAGGCTATTTAACCCTTCCGGCCTGAATTATCGTAATTTCTTCAGAATAAGCACGACCAACCACTTAACGGGGTTATTATACCGGTCGTCGGAGTGAATGTCCCAACCGAAGAATAAGCATTGAATACCATTCAAATAGGAGTTTTATTTGTGTAGTAATTAATAAAAAACAAAATGAGACCGTTAGTGTTAACAAAGGAAAGTAACGTTATGAAAAACAGGTATCGTAAACCAATTCTTACGAAAAAACCTACCGAAGGAAAAGTAATTAAACTTCAGGTAGATTATCGTACAGTGATTTCGGTAAAAAGCCAAAGCGCTCTTGAGATGTGGATGAAAAAATATCCGAACGCAAAAGTTGTAGCATAAAAAAGTCAAAAGCCTGATGCTCGAATAAATTCCGAACATTAGCTTTTGACTCTGTTATTATTCAATCTTATCTTCAATCTCGTCCATCTTATCTTCGGTGTAGGCCCCTGACGTGGAGTAAATAATTTTTCCATCTTTATCAAGGACGAAAATATAAGGCTTCTTCTTGTCGTCCATTTTCAGCTTCTCCTTATACACATCAATAGCGCCTTTATATACAATTATATGCGGCTGAATATCGGCCTGCACTGTTTCCTTCATCTGCTTCTTAGCTCCTGCCGCCGCCGCTTCTTTCGTGCCTGTAAACATAGGAACGAAATAAAGGTTGATATCGTAAACGTCAGACATTAGCTCTGTTTTGGCGATGAATTTATCATACATCGGCTCGTACCAGGTCTGCAGGTCTTTTTCAGCTTCATCAGAATACGCCAGCGAAATGATCGTCGATTTCCCTTTTGTGTCGGTTGGAATGGTGATCATTTTATTTTCGAGCGTTTCAGCTTTCAAATCCGGGAATACAATTCCTACCGGCGTTTCAATGAATGTGAAGGAACAAAGGGTTAATGTTAAGAGGGCGATTTTCATCTTATAAAACGGTTTTGTTTAATGTTTGTTGTTTTCAGTTTGTGGTTTGTTGTTTTCTGTTTGTTGTTTGTTGTTTGTTGCTAAAGTTACATGAACCTTCTAAACTCTCTAAAGCCGAAACTCTTAAACCAGAAACTCCTTAAACCAGAAATTTTTTAAACCAGAAACTTCTGAAACTCTTTAAACCCGAAACTTCTGAAACTCCATAATTTTGTTGAAAGATTAACGGACGGATTAAAGATATCAAATTCCCTGCCGCTTATTTTTGTGCTGCAATGTCGTCTCGTATCTTTTCCTTTCTTACTTGCCTTATGCTTGTTTTTTCTGCGTGCCGCGGACCTAAAAACATTAAGCATATTGGTCCGCCTGTTTACACGCCACCGGTGCAGACCGGCAACTCAACTGTTCCGAACGACATCCAGGTCGTGATCAACGAGGAGATGATGAATAAATGCTTTAAAGCACTCGGTCCGATCTCAGGAAAAGAAGCTTACCAGGTTTTATTTGTGAAAGATACTTTTACGTGGAAGCTGGTCAATCCGCAAATACACCTCCATGAAGGCAAAGCGGATTTTACTACTGATGTAAATGTGGCTGCAGGACCATTTATGTACACGACGACTTGCGTAGGTGATGTAGCAATCTGGTACGACCGGCCAAAAAACCTGATCAATGTAAAGATCACCCGCTGCATTCTTGAGATCTACACAAAAGTACTGGGCACAAAATATCATTTGAAAGATGTTGATCTCGCCAGCGAATTTACGGATCCGTTCACCTTTGAAGGTCCGACCTCGACGAGCACCGACATGGAAATGGAAATGCCCGACGGAACGATACGCAAGCTTTATATGCGCACGACAGACTGCGATCTTGCAGTGAAAGAAAAACAAATTGTTGTGCCGTGCGAAGTTGAATTTTCACTTACTCCTCCTCCAACGCCGCCGGTTATTGGTGGGAAAACGATTCCGAAGAAGTGAAGTGCTTTGTCGCCTTCGATACATCCGTCAAAGAACTTTTTCATTAAAAAGTCAACGCGTATTTTGGCGGCTACTCAGTCTGACAAAAGAGAAATTTCTTTTTGTCGACTTCGATCCGCCCGTCAAAGAATCTTTCCATTAAAAATCAGCATGCATTTTGAAGGCTACTCGGTCTGACAAAAGAGAAATTTCTTTTTGTCGCCTTCGATCCGCCCGTCAAAGAATTTTTTTCATTAAAAAGTCAACGCGTATTTTGACGGCCACTCAGTCTGACAAAAGAGAAATTTCTTTTTGTCGCCTTCGATCCGCCCGTCAAAGAATTTTTCCATTAAAAATCAGCATGTATTTTGACGGCCTCTCAGTCTGACAAAAGAGAAATTTCTTTTTGTCGCCTTCGATCCGCCCGTCAAAGAATCTTTCCATTAAAAAGTCAACATGTATTTTGAAGGCTACTCAGTCTGACAAAAGAGAAATTTCTTTTTATCTCCCCAATCCCTTTTTATAGACCGTCAAACATCTTTCCCGTGCAAACTTGTGATCAACCATGGGCTCGGGGTAATTTGCAGTTCCGAATTCCGGCACCCATTTTTTGATGTAAAGAAAATCCGGATCGAATTTCTTTTGCTGTTCGGCCGGATTAAAAATGCGGAAATACGGTGCGGCATCTGTTCCGGTTCCTGCGGCCCATTGCCAGCCGCCGTTGTTGGAAGCAAGATCATAATCCAGCAGTCGCACGGCGAAATACGTTTCTCCCCAGCGGTAATCGATCAATAGATGTTTGGTGAGGAATCCGGCAGTGACCATGCGAACGCGGTTATGCATGAAACCTGTTGCGTTTAATTCACGCATTCCTGCATCGACAAGCGGGTAGCCGGTTTTGCCTTCGCACCATTTTTGAAAATCGTTTTCGTCATTTCTCCACGGAATGCGTTCAAATTGCGGCTTGAATGTTTTTTCAGCCACATGCGGAAAATGCCAGAGTATCTGCTGGTAAAATTCGCGCCAGATCAATTCATTCGTCCACGTTTCGCTGATCGTCAATGCCTGTGCGAAAAGCTTGCGTATGCTGACCGTTCCGAAGCGAAGATGTATGCTCAAATGGGAAGTTGCATCGATCGAAGGAATATCGCGGGTTTCTTTGTAGGCAGAAATTAATTCGTCGGAAACTTTCTTTGCAGGAAACGAATAATTGCTGCGCAAAAAACCAATCTTTTCAAGCGAAGGAACATTTCCGGAAAACAAAAACAGGTTTTTGAAATACTTTTCTGACGGGTAAGGTTTGTAATGAAAAGGCTCCAGCTTTGCACGCCATTTATTTTTATACGGTGTAAAAACGGTGTAAGGCTTTCCATCATCCTTAACTACTTCATTCCTTTCAAAGATCACCTGGTCTTTTGCTTTGAAAAACCCGATTCCATCTTCCTTGAGCAACTCGCGCACTTCCTTATCACGTTTCCGCGCGTAGGGCTCGTAATCATTATTGGTGTAAACAGCAGAAATGGAATATTCTTTCGTCAGCTTTTTCCATATTTCCAAAGGCGAACCGTGCTTTACCAGCATTCCGCTTCCCTGCTTTTTCAGCTGTGCATTTAATTCTTCGATCTGTTGATGAATAAAATTAACGCGGCGATCTGTTTTATCTTCCAACCGGTCAAGAATATCAGCGTCGAAGATAAAAAGCGGAAGAACAGGTTTTCCTTGCTTCAGGGCATGGTAAAATCCGGCATTATCTTCTAAACGGAGATCTCTACGGAACCAGAAAATAATTACTTGGGAGGGAATATTCAAGATTCAAAGATTCAAAATTCAATATTCAAAACTAAAGAAGAATGTTCTTTCAAGACCAATTTTGAATATTGAATCTTTGAATATTGAATCTCTAATACCGCTGAGATTTCCTTGTAACAATGGCGGAATTTCCGTTGAAGTTAAATTCCCAGCCTGATTCAAATATTCTTGGCAGGAAACGTTTGTAAAGTACGTTCCTTTTTGAGGTTTTGCTTTCGTCTTCACCGTCTTTGGGAATGCCGGTAAATTCATAGCACATGATCTTGGTATGTTCGGCCATGAACATTTTAACGATCTCCACAATCGTTCCCATCACACGGAAAACCTCGCCTTTATTAGTCACAACATATTCTTCCCCGTCAAATTCTTCATTGATTACGCCGAACACAATTGTAGCGTGGAGAATATTATCCTGTCGCCTTCCGAAGCGCACTTCGTATTGCATACCGCTATCGGTAGTAAAAAAGTACACGCCGGCAGAAGCGATCGGAGGCGGAATGATCTTATAATTGGGAAGAGTTCCCGACATAGGGTTTGGTTGTCTGAACCCAAAAATACGGTTTTCACTGAATTTGTAACTTTTTCTTTCTCCGGCGTTATAGTATCAATCGGGTGGATTTCGAAGCTTCTGGTTCTGGTGGGAAGTACTTTGAGCGAGCCCGGCAAACACTGGAGAGGCGGAACTTTGATGAGAAATCATGAACTGGGCCGCCTTTCCGACTGTTTACCCCCGAAGGAATCTTAACTTTGCAGCAATGAAAAGGCTGTTTTTTCTGCTTACTGTCGTGCTGCTCCTCGCTTTTGCTTCCGGGCGTAAAGTTCCGATAGGCAAAATCGATCCGCTCCTTGCCCGCATTGAAAAAGGTGGTGACACAACATTTGTGGTCAATTTCTGGGCAACGTGGTGCGGACCTTGCGTGAAAGAGCTGCCATATTTTACAGCACTGGATTCCGCGAGGTCAAAGGATAAAGTAAAAGTGATTCTCGTGTCGCTGGATTTCAAAAAAGATATTTCGACCAGGCTGGTTCCGTTCATTGAAAAAAGAAAGATCAAAACTGAAGTTATTTTCCTTGACGAGACGAACGACAATGAATGGATACCGAAAGCAGATGGAGAATGGCAGGGAAATATTCCGGCGACGCTCATCAGGAATCCTGCGAAGGGTTACAGGAGATTTCTTCCGAGAGAAACTACTTATCACGAGTTAGATTCGCTTGTGAGTTCAGTACGCGAGTAATTTGTTTTGCTTCACCGTTTGTTCGAGCGAAGCCGGGAACATACGGCTACCATTCGTAATTCGTACCCTTTTCTTCACATTTCATTCTTAATAAGTAAGACAATCGCTTGTGCGGGCTGGAATCGCTGCGTCTACTTTTGCAGCGGGAACTACTATTATGAAAATGAAGAAGATCATTCTTCCTTGTGCTTTATTGCTTTTTTCGAAAGGAATTCATGCACAGGGAAAAATCGCGAAAGAACATTTTGCTTCAGGCAAGGAATTATATGCTGAACAACGTTATTCTGAAAGTATCGCCAGGTTCAGCACAGCCATTTCTTTTTTTCCTGAATATGGCGAAGCAATTCTTTTACGCGGCGTTGCTTTTTCGAAGCTGAATGATCTGACTGCAGCGATCGCGGATTATGACAAGGCGATTTCCCTCCGGCCTCATCATTCTGTTGGTTATTTTCATCGTGGCCTTGCAGAGCTGAAGCTCGGATATGACAGTCTGGCCTGCCTAGATTTCACACGTGCAATTCAGATTCTGCCGGACTACTCGCTTTTTAATTTCCGGGGAATTTCATTGCTGAATATGAAAAAATATTCCGAAGCGATCCCCGATTTTAAGCAGGCAATCAATCTCGACCAGTTTAAGGATTCGGCTTACTTCAATCTTGGTCTTGCCGAATACAGCCTTAAACAATATTCAAAAGCGCTTCCCGATTTCAATCGCGCGCTTTACCTCAATCCGCAACATGAGCTGGCGTATTATCACCGTGGAATTAATTTTCTATGTCTTGGCGACACAAGCTCAGCATTATTGGATCTTGGGAACGTGCTGAAAATTAATCCGCGTAATTCAGCCGCTGCCTATTCCCGCGCCGCATTATACGCGCAGCTTGGAGTTTACAATCTCGCGCTGGAGGAATTTACAACTGCTATTCAACTTTCACCCGACAGTGCGCGCGGTTATGTCAATCGGGGAAATGTTTTCCTTGAAACCGGGCAATACCGTCAGGCAGCAATGGATTATCAAACCGCCGCCACACTTTCACCGAACAGCTCGGCTGCGTTTTACAGCAAATCCATTGCCGAATATCATCTTGATCATTTCGATCTTGCCATCGCCGACCTCGACAAAGCGATCAGTTTGAACCCGGCCTTTACGGAAGCGTATAAGCTCCGCGGAAATATTTATTACCAGCTGGGAGATTTCGAAAATGCACTTGTGAGCATAAGTGCTGCGATTGAAATGAATGCTTCAGTTGAAATTTACTGCGACCGTGCGGCTGTGTATTCCGAAATGGGACTTTATGATGAAGCGTTGAATGATTTTAATAAGGCGTTGGAGATTGATCAATTGTGTGAGGAGGCAATTGAAGGAAAGAAAGTGATTGCAGCTGAATATGGCCTTTGATTTTAGAATAAGTGATTTTAGATTTTAGATTGGATAAGGAATAGGAAAATCTAAAATCCACTGATCTGAAATCACTCAAAAGGAAATTTTTCTGATATTGCAAGACTTATTCCCATTTCTCCGCCAATGAAAAAGAGTTGTTTCCTGTTAGTGTTGTTGTGCATTCCTGTACTTGGTATTAGCCAGAATAAAAAGGCAAAGAAAGCGTTTGCGGAAGGGTATGTTTTTTATTCGCAGGGTATGTATGATGAATGTATCATAAGCTTTTCAAAGGCGACAAAACTATCACCTAAATTCAGCGACGCTTATGCATATTTAGGAAGTGCATTTCTACGTAAAAAAGATTATAAAAACGCGCTACTTAATTATGACAAATTAGTTGAGCTAAAGCCGGGTTATTATCTCGGTTATTATAATCGGGCAATAGCAGAGAACGAGCTGAATGATACAGCCGCTGCTTACCGGGATTATACCAGAGCAATTGAGCTGGATGGAAAAAAGACAGCCCCGTATAACAATCGCGGATTGATCCTTCTAAATCAAAAAAAGCACAAGGAAGCTTTTAACGATTTTAAGAAAGCAACTGAAATTGACCCGTATGATGATACTGCTTTTGTCAACCTGAGCAATGTAGAACATATACTCGGCCAGGAGCAAAACGCCTTACGTGATATTACAAAAGCAGCCCGCCTCAATCCTAAAAACGCTGATATTTTCGCTTTTAAAGGTTTTATGGAATTAGTGATGGGGGATACCGTTTCTGCCTTAGCAGATTTAGGAAAAGCCATCGAACTCGATCATTCTCATCTTGACGCACACAGGAACCGTTACATTACTTATTTACACCAGAAAAATTATGCAGCGGCAAGACCCGACCTGGAGTTTTGCATTAAAAATACCCCCGGTAGTGCAATGTATTATAGTGACCGTGGATTATTAAATGCAAACGAACAACGTTATGAAGAAGCGTTGGCAGATTATAACCAATCTATTTCCTTGTTTGCAGATTCAGCACTTACATTTTGTAACAGGGGAAATCTTTTTCTGGCTATGGGAAGAAATGAGGAAGCTCTTACTGACTACACTACCGCGGCTAAATTAAAACCGACGTACTTCGGTTACCATTACAATATGGGATTGGCTAAATACCGCTTGGAATATTTTGAAGAAGCTTTGTCTGATTTTGATAAATGCATTGAGCTACGCGCCGATTACGTCAATGCTTACATCTACCGTGGAAAAACCAAATTCTGGTTAGAGGACGAAGAAGGTGGCCGGAGAGATTTGGACAAAGCAATAACCATGGATCCGCTCAATTCCGAAATTTATGCACAGGTATCGTTTGCTTATTGGGATATTGTAGAATTGGAGGAGGCTATGAAAATGATCAACAAGGCTATTTCCCTTGACACACTTTCTACTGTGTACTTGCTGGACAGGGCCAAACTTAAAATTGACCTCCGCGATATAAATGGCGCCATTAAAGATTGTAATTCAGCTCTCTTATTGGATGCCAAGCTACCGCGTGCTTATTTCACCCGTGCAACCGCCTGGCGCATGCTTGAGAAATACACAAATGCCATCAACGATTATACACACGTGATCGGGATCAATCCAATTCCGGATGCGTATTATTTCCGCGGTGTTTGCTGGTTTAGTCTTGGAAATAAAACAAAAGCCGCAGAAGATTACAA
>JALYQL010000163.1 GCA_030855855.1 Bacteroidota bacterium
ATCCTGCCCATCGTGAAATAAAGCGCCATCCTGGTAACCCGACATATAATTACCGCCGATAGCAATGCTCTTTGAAAAATCAGCATCGCCGGCAGCTGGCGCAGGAATATCAAGGTTGGGCTTGCAGGCACAAACCGAAATGAGTGTGCCAAAAAGAATTGATTGGTAAGCGAATTTCATCGTGACTCCGTTTTAAAAACAGAGTACAAGTTAGCACAGAAAAATGTTCCGTGGTTAAATTTTCTGGCCGTGCTAAACTGTTTTTGCTACATCCGGACTGTCGGGTGTTGTCTGATCATTTCCCCTGCGATAAGACACATAGGAAAGCAGGATAAAAGAAAGAATGAATCCTGCCGCCAGCTGTTCAATCAGAACTCCACCTGCTGCAAGCAAAGGCGTAAGGAAATCTGCAAACCAGGCATCTCTGTTCAGTACAGCCATCATTTCCTTATCAACAGTAAGTTCAATAGCCATAAATGCGCAGAATAATCCTGAAGCAGCGATAACGGTAATGCATCCGTTACCCAGGGTATTAAACCAATTATAAGGACGGGCTTTATTCACATATCGGTTAGTCGACCAGATAATTCCGCCGAACAAAATGGCAAAGTTGAACATACGCAGCCATAAAATATCCGCAAGGCCAGAAAGTCGCATGATTGAAAAATAGGCTATTAATGCGAGGCCGGTAATAAAACCGATCAGCAATCCGTTCCGCACCTGTAAACTCTGTTTCTCCGTTTCCATAAAAACTGTATTTAGATTATATACAATTATACTCTGTAAGCCGTATTTATTCCGGGAAGTTCGACACACGGATATATTCTATCGATTTTTAGCGTACTCTGATCGAAATGATAAAACCCCGGATTTCAAATTAATATCCGGATTTTAACTTTTGTTGTATAACATTCTTCCGGATTTTCCGTTACAGAATAAGACATCTCCCTTATCCTACCTGTATGCAGCATTCTTACGTGAACCAAATTCTCCCTGCTCATGAAATTGCTGCCAACCTTTGCCTTATTGCTTGGACTATGTCCGGCGATCAATGCACAAATCGCTGAAAACGTTCAGCTCAAAACCATTTTAAAAAACGCATCAGTCGATTCTATTCAGAAAACGGAACGTCTTGCCGCGATTCTTTTTCACGATAAGATCAACGCGCACCGTGTTTCGAACGGAAAAGAAAAGCTCGGCTGGGATGATACGCTCTGGCTCACCGCGAGAAATCATAATATCTGGATGACATTGAATGATGATCTCGATCATTTTGAAAAAGCGGGAACAAAATCTTACACAGGAACTTCTCCCGGCGATCGTTATGATTTTGCATCGAAAGGAAAAGGCGGCTGCAGCTGGTCAGGTGAAAATATCCTGTACAATTACGCTGCCGGTTACGCCACGCTTGCCGAAAACGCGGAGCATATGGCAGAATATGCTTTTAATCAATGGAAAAATTCTCCGGGCCACAATGATAATATGCTAAAGGATCGAAGTCGTGTTCATGGCGTTGCATTTTTTATTGAACCTGGCGGACAAGTATGGGCAACGGATATTTTCGCAGGCAAACCGACCTATTCACCAATTGCTGCAAAGCCTGCAAGCATTCCCGGGTTTAAATTTTCGGAAGCTTCGCCTGTTCTGGCAGCAGCATCACCTGTAGGAAAACCTACTATTGAAGCATCAACACCGGCACCTTCCACAACTGTTGCAACAACCACTGCCACACCTGCAAAAAGCAAAGACACCAGGTTTGTTTCTGCTTCCGCTAAATATGTGAAGCTTGATCTGGAAGAAACCAATTCCGGTTTACAAAGCGCATTGTACACTTCAGCAGGAATAAAAAAGAGCAGGCCGCTTTCCAAAGCCGCGCAACATCATGCGGAATATATGGCTGCGAATCAGAAGCTGGTGCATGACGAGAAAAAACAAAAGCGGAAATATTATGCCGGAAGTCCGCACCAACGCATCGTAAAAGCTTCCCGCGGAGCAAAATTATTCCATAAACGCTCCTCGGAATTTGTAGAAAGCATCGCCATGATACAAGCTGATGCCGCAACGCTTGACATCAACGCGCTTTCAAAAACCATACTCGCCGCCCTTGATAAAGAAAAAAACGTAACCGGAGGAACAACAACCGCCGTCGGATTCGGAACCGTCATCAAGCGGATCAGGAATGAACTGAGAATTTATGTGGTGAGGGAAGAAAAAAGTAGCCGGTAAGCAGTTGGCGCCTTCGATACGGCGCGCTGTTACATTTTCTTTTCCAATCATTTTTGTTGCGCGCCTACTCAGTCTGACAAGAAAATTTTTTGTCAGACTGAGTGTTTTTCGCTTGAGAATGTTCCTTTACAATACAATTTTGCATAGCGAAAAATGTATCGAAGGCTGACAAAATAGAAGATTCCCCTTTTTGTCAGACTGAGTGTTTTTCGCTTGAGAATCATCTTTTACAATACAATTTTGCACAGCGAAAAATGTATCGAAGGCTGACAAAATAGAAGATTCCCTTTTTTGTCAGACTGAGTATTTTTCGCTTGAGAATCATCTTTTACAATACAATTTTGCACAGCGAAAAATGTATCGAAGTCTGACAAAATAGAAGATTCCCTTTTTTGTCAGACTGAGTGTTTTTCGCTTGAGAATCATCTTTTACAATACAATTTTGCACAGCGAAAAATGTATCGAAGGCTGACAAAAAGCACTGAGTATCTTTCGCTTGAGAATCATCTTTTACAATACAATTTTGCATAGCGAAAAATGTATCGAAGTCATTATCCCTCCGCTTCTTTATCCAGATGCTGCTGCACAATGTCAATCGCATTTGTGATCACGTCGCTTAGGGCGGTGATGAAGCTTCCGTCCTTAGCAATATTGATGGCGTGTTTGATAGCGTCGGTTTCTTTCGGAATGATCTCGTAAGTGACTTTTTTGTCAACCGATTTAATTCCTTCGATAATGAGATTGATAATTTCCTCTTCCGTTCGTCCGCGTAAGTGTTTTTCCTGGCGGATGATGATATGATCAAACATTCTCGCAGCGATCGTCGCACATTCTATGATATCACTGTCGCGGCGGTCGCCCACTCCGGCAATAATTCCCACTTTATGCGGCGAATCAATGCTTTGCAGGAAATCTTCAATGCCTTTATAGCCCGAAGGATTATGCGCGAAGTCGATCATCACTTTAAATTTCCTGAAATCGAAAATATTCATCCGCCCGGGAGTCTGCGCGGCGCTTGGAATGAATGTAGCGAGCGACAATTTGATGTCTTCCGTTTTAAATCCCCAGAGATAAGAAGCAAGCGTTGCAGCAAGCACATTCGCGATCATGAATTTCGCTTTGCCGTTTAAAGTGAGCGGAACGTGCGTGGCTTTATCGACGCGCATTTTCCAATCGCCTTTTTTAATCGTGACAAAACCATTTTCATAAATAGCGGCAATTCCTCCCGCGCGGCAATGATTCACGATAACGTCGCAGTGTTCGTTCATTGAAAAATACGCGACTTTGCAATCAAGATTTTTCGCGATCTCCACGCAATTTTCATCTTCGGCATTCAGCACTGACCAGCCGTCTTTCTTCACACTGTTAACAACAACCGCTTTCACACGGGCAAGATCCTTGAGGTCATTTATATCACTGATGCCCAAATGATCTTCCTGGATATTTGTGATGATGCCGATATCGCAGCTTGAAAATCCTAATCCTGAACGTAGAATTCCGCCACGTGCTGTTTCGAGCACTGCAAATTCAACAGTCGGATCTTTCAAAATAAATTCTGTGCTGAGCGGACCTGTTGTATCGCCTTTTTCAAGCATGTGATTCTGCACATAGATTCCATCAGAAGTCGTGAAGCCGACTTTGAAACCATTGTTCTTTACAATATGCGCGATCAAACGTGTTGTAGTTGTTTTTCCGTTCGTGCCCGTAACCGCGATGATCGGAATGCGTGAAGGTTTTCCCGGAGGATAAAGCATATCGATCACCGGCGCTGCAACGTTCCTTGGCAATCCTTCCGACGGCGCAAGATGCATACGGAAACCGGGAGCAGCATTCACTTCTAAAATCACACCACCGTTTTCTTTCAATGGTTGCGTCAGGTTTTTAGCCATGATGTCGATTCCGCAAACATCAAGACCGATGACGCGGGCGATTCGTTCCGAAAGAAAAATATTCTCCGGGTGCATCATATCTGTCACGTCGATGGAAGTTCCTCCTGTGCTCAGGTTAGCTGTCGATTTCAGGTAGACAACTTCACTGGCAGGCGGAACAGTTTCAAGCGTATAATTTTTCTTTTCGAGCAGATCAAGCGTGTCGCGGTCCACCGTAATTTCTGTCAATACATTTTCATGGCCATACCCACGACGCGGATCTTTATTCGTTTCATCGATCAGCTCCTGGATGGTATTTTTTCCATTCCCGACAACATTCGCAGGAACACGTTGAGCAGCCGCAACAATTTTATTGTCAATGACAAGCACACGGAAATCGTAGCCGGTGATAAATTTTTCTACAATTACTTTCCGGGAATATTTTTGTGCGAATTCCATTCCTTGCACCGCGGCTTCCCAGGTGTTAATATTGATGGAAGCGCCTTTTCCATGATTTCCATTCAGCGGTTTTAAAACAATAGGAAAACCGATGTGGTCAATAGTCTTTTTCAGATCTTCTTCATCCACGCAGATATCGCCCTTCGCTACAGGAATCGAGGCGTCATATAACATGCGTTTCGTTTCTTCCTTGTTGCAGGCAATATCAACGGCAATATTGCTCGTTTTACAAGTGATCGTAGCCTGGAAACGCACCTGGTTGACACCATAGCCTAATTGCACAAGTGAATTTTTTCCGAGACGGATCCATGGAATATTTCTTGCCACGGCTTCGTCAACGATGCTTCCGGTGCTGGGCCCGAGGCGGACTTCTTCACGGATCTCGCGCATTTTTTTCAGGTCTGCGGCAATGTCATAAGGTTCATTATTTACCAGAGCCTGTGCAATATTCACTGCAGATTCAGCGGCGAACATTCCCACTTTTTCTTCGACATAGCTGAAAACGACATTATAAATCCCGGGCGTTTTTGTTTCACGCGTTCTTCCGAAACCGGTTTCCATTCCCGCCAGCGACTGTGTCTCCAACGCGATATGCTCGATCACATGCCCCATCCAGGTACCACGATCGATGCGTTGAAACAATCCGCCGCGCACTTCTTCCGAACAACGATGTTCGATCATAGAAGGGATCAGCGCTTCAAGACGCTCCCTGAAACCGGGAATGTTATTGGTAGGAAGCTGCTCGAGCTCTTCTAGATCCAGTCGCATCTGGATCAGTTTTTTTCGTCTGACGCTCCAGATATTGGGGCCACGCAGGGCTTGTACACTCAGAATTTTCACAGGAAATGTATTTTACTTAATGATTAGGTGAATCGGCCACGGTAAGGTAACAGGAATATCTTTTAAATTAAAAGAAAAACAGATTTTTGGATATTGCAGGATATAAAAGACCGTTTTTTAAGATGGATAATGCCTGCAGGAAATATTGTTTTGTTGATGGGGGATGAGCTTAGTCCGGCCCGATCCAAAGTTTCGCTCCTACGGAGCTTGAGTACACTGGCATGGGTTTGGTAGTAATATTTCGCTCCTATGGAGCTGCCCTGCCTGACGCAACCCAACACAGCTCCGCAGGAGCGAAATATTACTAACTCTCACCACACCCACATCAACCAAAGCTCCGTAAGAGCGAAACAATCACACAGCTTCCCCCAGGCCCCCACTTATAATCTTACCAATCACCAAACCCTCCTCCATGCACTAAAACACCTTTCTCCGCCCTCTCAAATCCACCTATACAAGGCGGCAGCACGACACTATCACCAATAACGTTTTAATAACTCTGTAATAAAGTAAGGTTTGCTTATTGCTTTTTGAGATAATTTTACAGCCATGAATCCCAAAGGAAAGCTAATTGTCATTGGCGGTGCAGTAAATAAAGGCAGCTTTACCGAAAGTAATTTCGATAAGACTCATGTCGAGAAAAACCTCAACTATTTTGAAAAAGGAATTCTCAAACGCCTGATTCTCGAATCAAAACAGAAAGAAGAATCCCGTATTGAAATCATTACTACCGCTTCTAAAATTCCGAAAGAAGTGGGACCGGAATATGCAAAAGCATTCGAGTACCTGGGCGCGAAGAATGTGAACGTCATGGATATTGAAAAGCGCGAGCAGGCCATGGATGTTGATATCGTGGAAAGGATACGGCAGGCGGATATTGTGATGTGTACAGGCGGCGATCAGTTGCGGCTGACTTCCATCCTCGGCGGCACCCCTCTCCACGATCTGATACTTGAAAAATACAAGAACGAAAGCTTCATTTTCGCAGGAACATCGGCGGGAGCGGCGGCGGCATCGAGCAGCATGATCTACCAGGGTTCGAGCAGCGAAGCATTGCTCAAAGGCGAAGTGAAAATCACCAGCGGATTAGGCCTGATCGACGATGTTATTTTCGATACGCATTTTGTACATCGCGGAAGGATCGGCCGTTTGTTCCAGGCGGTGGACAGCAACCCTAAAACATTAGGAATCGGTTTGGGAGAAGACACGGGATTGCTCATCACCGACGGAAAATACATGAAAGCGATCGGCTCGGGACTGGTGATACTCGTGGATGGAAGGCATATCAAAGACACCAACATCACCGAAGTGGAAATGGGCCAGCCGATTTCGATCAAAAACTTAGTAGTGCACGTAATGGCCCAGCACGATCATTACGACCTGGAGAAGCATGAAATGACGATTCATGTTACGCAGCATGTGCAATAGATGAATCAGAAATTCCACAGGATTCGTAAGCGTTGATTTTATTTATAAAGCATTAAAAAGCCCTCTGCTACCGAGGGCCTTTTAATGCTTTATGCACCAAATTGAATTATATTTTTAACATGTTTCCTTTCTTCGATTCTCATTTTTTTATCTGAGAGAAGCATATGCTCCTTTTTCTTCTCAAGTAATTTGAACCAATAAACAGCTGGAAACATATTTCGCGAATGTATTTCAAGTCTGATAATAAATTTATCATTCGGCTCAACTCTGTCATTTAAAACCTGGCTCAATTTAGTTTCGTGAACTTGAATTTCATTAGCGAAATCTTTCTTCTTGCGATCAATTGTCTTTAGATATTCCTTTAAGAAATACGAAAAAGATCGCATCGGACTATAGTGGCTGCTGTATATATAATCTTCGATTTGAAATTTTAGTTGAAGCAATCGTGAAATCATTTTCTGATTTTCGGTCATCTCCAATAAACGCTTTTTACGATGTGTTAAAAACGCTTCGTCTTCCTTTTTTTCTTCTGCCTTTGTTAAACCATGAGGGAAGATATAAGCTTCGGCAAGCTCCTCATTGGAAAGATTCTTTCCCTGGTTTTTTGTTGATTTCATTTATTCTTCTGTCTGAGTTTCTACTATCTGAGTTTCTGCTATTGGATACTTCATCCATTATTCACTGAGGAATTCATTTATAAGTTTCTTAGCCTGTTCTTGTTCGATTTCGCAAGTTTGTGTTTTGCCTAGTTGTCTCATTCCGTATTTTTTCTTGTAACATTCGATGAGCTCGCTTTTTGCAATAAGATAAATCGATCCGTGAAATCCATTAATAAATGATAATCTGCAAGCCCAGGAGATTAAGCATCCTGCAATGCCATCAATCTGTTTTGTGGAACCAACATTACTCTTTCCGCTCTCAAGCAACCTGATTTTTATTGCTAATGCATGCGGGACGTACTGTATCGACATTAATCCAAGCATTTCATCAGTATCCAGCCTGAACAATTTATAGATTTCATAATCCTTTTCTAGTTGCCACTTAAACTTACACTCTTCCTTATTCTTAGCAACTGATTTCAATTCTTTTAAACTGAGTAATTCTATTCCCGCGGGGATGCGTTCATTTGTTTTAACATTACGTAAAAGCATGATATCTTTTCATCTGGATTTTGATGTTGGTTGTAAGTAAATTTACGGAATTAATAAAGAACATTAATGGTAATTATAAATTTTATAGTGCTGTATATCAGCAGCTAAAGCGTAAAAGGTCTTTACCCGCCGAAACGAAGAATACAGATAAGATGATAATACTGAAAATGGTTTTTTTATTGCAGAAAGGTTTTTATAATAGTCCCGATCTTCTCCCCTTCCACCAAAAATCCATCGTGACCAAATGGAGAATCAATCTCCACGTATTTTGCGTTCGGAATATTTTTCGCTAAAAATTTCTGTTCATCCACCGGGCATAAAACATCGCTGCTGATGCCGATGCAGATTGTTTTCGCTGTTATTTTTTTCAAAACAGCTTCCATGCTTCCACGATCTCTTGCCACATTATGCGAATCCATGGATTTTGTCAGCAGCCAATAGGAATACGCATTAAAACGTTTCACTAATTTTTCGCCCTGGTAATGAATATAAGATTCGGATCGGAAATTTTCAATCCGATCATCTTCATCCGTCTGCGTATTGACAAACGCACGGTAATTTCTGTACGTGATCATCCCGATGGCACGCGCGGTTTTTAATCCTCGCGAACCTGCAGCAATGTTTTTTTCGCCGAATGTAGGATCGGTTTCAATGGCAAGTCGCTGCGATGTGTGAATGGCAATTCCCCACGCGCTTTCCCTCGCAGCAGTCGCAACAAGCATAAGATTTTCTATGCGATCACTTTCCATCACCGCCCATTCCACACATTGATAACCGCCCATTGAACCGCCCATGAGCAGGTGAATTTTTTCAATTTCAAGATGTTCACGCAACAAGATTGCAGCCTTCACCATATCGCGGATCGTAAAAACAGGGAATGCTCCGAAATACGGTTTCTTCGTTTCCGGATCTTCATTTCCCGGACCTGAAGAGCCATAACAGGAAGAAGGAATATTCATGCAAACAATAAAATATTCCTCCGCATTGATCGCCTTTCCGTCACCGATAAGATCAGGCCACCAATCCGCACAATCCGCACTGGCAGTAAGCGCATGACAAACCCACACCACCTTGCTTTTCCCCTTTTCAAACGTCCCATAGGTGCAATAAGCCAGCTCCAGCACCGGAAGCGTCTGCCCCGATTCTGTAGTAAAAGAAGATGTGCTCTGAAAAAGGTCCGTTTTCATAAAAGAATGCCCGAAGATAAGAATTGCCGAATTGCGATTGTCGATTTTCGATTGATTAAGAATAGCTTTGAAAGACCAGATTACGGCAATTGGTAATTCCGGCACCGAAGGCGTCCCCTTGGGATAATTGGTAATTATTTCCTCATCCGTTTTTCTATCTTTGAACTTCTTGTCCGCTCCCTATGAAAGTAATGTTGCAACGCCTTGATGATGCCTTTCAGTTTGAGGCGAAAAACGAAACAGGCAACTCCGTCATTTTTGATGTTGGCCCGGAATCCGGCGGAAAAGGAAACGGCATTCGCCCTATGCAAAGCTTATTGATGGCATTAGGCGGATGCAGCGCGATCGACATCATTATCATTCTGAAAAAACAAAAGCAGGAAATAAAAGATTTCAGAATTGAAATTGACGGCGAAAGAGAAAAAGGAAAAGAGCCTT
>JALYQL010000046.1 GCA_030855855.1 Bacteroidota bacterium
AAGTTCCGACCGGGCAGGGAACATATTCGTGGAGCGATTACAATGGTGATGGTGTAAAACAATTGAATGAATTTGAAGTCGCAGTATATTCCGACCAGGCAAATTACATCCGCGTATTTACACCGACGAATGATTACATCAAAGTGTACACGAACCAGTTTTCGCAAAGTCTGAATTTGCGTCCTTCAGCGATCTGGGCCAATAACAAAGGCTTCAAAGGTTTTATCGCACGTTTTTCCGATCAGGCCATTTACCGCGTCGAACGAAAAACACAAAGCAGCGATTCGTTCAATGCGTTTTTCCCGACGTTGAATGATGTGAATGATACGGCATTGGTTTCTTTAAATGCCACAGTGCGCAATACCATTTCTTTCAACCAGCTCAGCAGTAAATTCGGTTTGGAATATACCTGGCAGGAAGTCAGCGGAAAAAGTCTGCTCACAAACGGATTGGATTCACGCAGCAATACGTTCAACGAAGGAAAGGTGAGATGGAATATTACAAAATCACTTTCGCTTCAAACGTATTACCGTGATGGATACAAAAGAAGCGCATCAGAATATTTCCCTGCGAAAAATTACCGCATTCATTATTACGAAACCGAGCCTAAGTTCAGCATTCAGCCCGGCACCACCTTCCGCCTGACTTTTTCTTATCGTTACGCGCAAAAACAAAACTCGCCTGATCTCGGAAATGAATCCGCGAACATTCAAAAATTCGGAACAGAAATAAAATTCAGCAAGCTCTCGAAAGGAAGCTTCCTCGCCGAAGCAAATTTCATCCAGATAAAATATAACGGCGTAGAATCATCAGCCATCGGCTACGACATGCTCGAAGGCTTACGCAAAGGGCAAAACTTTACCTGGAAAATGAGTTGGCAGCGATCACTTTCAACGAATTTGCAATTGACGATTGGTTATGAAGGAAGAAAAACGCCGGGCGCGAATATGATACATACGGGTAGTGCGCAGGTGAGGGCGATTTTTTAGTTCTTGTCCGCCTTCGATACACGAGCGCAATTTTTATTCTGCTTGGCTATTGGCATTTTTTTGCGCTCGCACTCAGTCGGACAAGAGAGAACTTCCATTTTGTAAAACTGAGTGTTTTTCGCTTGAAAATGATCTTATTAAATACAATTTCACATAGCGAAAAATGTATCGAAGTCTGACAAAAAGAAGCCAATTTCCATTTTGTCAGACTGAGTGTCTCGTCCGGGAAAAATGCAAACAGAAAAGAAGAAGCGTGATTCGGACCGGATGTATCGAGGTCACTCCAGCACCAACGTCGTAGTCCCGATCATCACCTGGTCGGAATACAATTCGATAATGTATTTGCCCGGCATCAGCACATCTTCTTCTTTCGCTTTCGGGCAAAGCACCAGAACAGTCATGGGCTGATTCTGGTAATCAATTGTTTTTTTCGCGGCGAAGTAGGATGATGTTCCGCCGAAAGAAAATTGATTTGCGGGGCTTCTTTCCTGCGTAAGCTCCTGCGCGTCGGGAGTAATAATGCGCACATAAATCGGGTGCGGACCTGCAATGGTAAGATCATTATCAGCCACATCAAACGTTACGCGGATCTTATCCACTTTCGATGCTTTGTTTGTTTCGGTATCTTTTTTTCCGCCGCGCGATTGTTTGATGCCGGTCGATTTTACATTCATCGTTGAAAGAACCGCCGCACGATCGATACGTGTTTTCAACTTATCCTTTTCATCCTCTACCTGCTTCGTCTTGGTCTTTTCATTGCTGAGCTGACCGAGCACTTCTTGTTTTTCCGCAATCAGCTTTCCGTTAAGCTGGTTGAGCGAGTCGATGGTCACAATATAACCTTTCATGATTTCGCGAAGTGTGCTGGTTTCTTTTTTCAGCTTGGCAATATAATACGCGTCGCCTTTATGTTTTTCGGCCAGCACCAAAAGCGAGTCGATCTGCGCGCGTTTTGCCTGCAGCTCCGCGTTCAGCTCCTGGTCGCTCGTTTCAAGCATCGCATATTGTTCTTTCAACTCTTTCAGGTCACCTTCCACATCATCTTTTTCTTTATTGATCGTTACAATGCTGATCTCGTGCGTGGCAACAATTGTTTTTAATTCTTTGTATTCCAGGCTCAGGTAGCCGCACAATCCGGCAAGAAGAAAAATAATGATGAGATACGTCGCATGCAGCCTGCGGTTATTCTGTTCTTTTTGTGCTGCCGGTTTTATTTCCTGGTTATCCATTTTCTTATTTCAATTTTGCCGTTAGTTAGATACAGCAAAAAATATTCCCTTTATTTACAGCAAAATTACATTTTTATGTCCACGACCGGGATAAAACAGCTTGCAACAGATTTTACTTCCTTGTTTTTTCCCAACCTGTGCGCGGCATGTAACGGCCATCTTTTACGTGGTGAAGTTGCGATTTGTACGGCTTGCCTCATGGACGCTCCACGCACCTTTGATGAACACGATCCTGTTGATAACCCCGTTGCGCGTGTATTCTGGGGACGTGTGCAGCTGCAGGCCGCTGCTTCTCTTTTTGTTTTCAGTAAAGGTGGAAAAGTTCAGGAGCTTATTCATAATCTCAAATACAACGGACGGAAAGATGCCGGTATTGCAGCCGGAAAATTATTTGGGAATGACTTAAGAAATTTAACGCCTTTTAACACGATCACTGCGGTCATACCTGTGCCGTTGCACCGCGATAAGTTGCGCAAACGTCGCTACAACCAGGCCGCATGTTTTGGTGAAGGAATTGCGCTTGCGCTCAATATTCCGCTCTATGAACATGGCATGCTGCGTTTAAGCGCCACCGAAACACAAACCAGGAAAAACAGAAGCGAACGTTGGGAAAATGTGGAAGATGTTTTTGCCATCAACAAAAAACACAACCTGCAGGGACAACACATTTTACTCGTCGACGATGTAATTACTACCGGCGCAACCATCGAAGCCTGCGCCATTCCACTTTTAGCATTGGAAGGAACAAAGCTGAGCGTGCTTTCATTGGCAAGTGCACGGTAAGGGTACGAAAAACGAAATCAGGGCAAAAAAGCACGAAATACTAAAGGGGTACGAAAACGAACAGGTGCGAAAATCGGCTTTCAGTTTTCTTTCACTTTTCGCCCTTTTTCGCCCTGATTTCGTTTTTCGTACCCCCTGATTTCCACTCAAAAAACCCGATCTTTGCACCCGAAATCACCATGGCCGAAAATCTTGCAATTTCAGGAAACACCAAAGAAGAGCGTTACCGCTCGCTCATGCCGCAGCTGGTAGGGCTCACGCTTGGTGAAAATGATTTTATTGCCAATCTCGCGAATATTGTCGGCGCGCTACGTCAGGTCTTTGGATTTTTCTGGGTCGGCGTTTATATCGTGAAAGAAGATCAGCTGGTGCTTGGACCTTTCCAGGGACCTGTCGCCTGCACACGCATTGCAAAAGGAAAAGGTGTTTGCGGAACGAGCTGGGAAAAAAAACAAGTAATGTTAATTCCCGATGTCGACAAGTTTCCCGGGCATATTTCTTGCAGCAGCGATTCCAGATCTGAGATCGTTATTCCGGTCCTTGATGAAAACGGAAATGTGATTCTTGTAATTGATGTGGACAGCGATAAGCTCAACGATTTTGATTCAACAGATCAACGTTACCTCGAAGAGATCGCGGGATTAATTGCAATGCTTTATTCCAGACAAAATGCATAAATTTTTGCTCCGGAGAAATCCTGTCCTGCTGATTCTTTTGTCGTTCCTGGCTTCCTGCGCGCAGGTGCTCACGCCTGATGGTGGTCCGAAAGACGCAATTCCTCCGCACGTAGTTGAATTTGCGCCCGACAGCGCCGCCACAAATTTCACCGGTAATAAGATTGTGTTGAAATTTGATGAATATATTCAGCTGAAAGATCTCAACAACCAACTGATCATTTCTCCTCCGCTCAATAATGATCCGGATGTAATTATCCGTCGTCGCGATATTGTGATAACGCTTAATGATACGCTGCTTCCGAACACCACTTACACCATCAGCTTCGGTAATTCCATCCGCGACATCACAGAAGAAAATGTGCTCGATAATTTTCGTTACGTTTTCTCTACCGGGCCTGTTATCGATTCACTCCGTATTTCGGGGAAAGTCGTAAACGCTTCTACGCTCGGGGGAGAAAAAGGAATTCTTGTTATGCTCTATTCCAATACCGGCGACTCCGTTCCATTGAAACAGCGACCTTACTATTTCGCCAAAACAAAAGACGACGGTTCGTTTACAATGACAAATCTCAAAGCCGGAAAGTATAAGCTGATCGCGCTTGATGATAAAAACTCAAATTATTTTTTCGATAATAGCGCTGAACGGATTGCATTTTCTTCTGAGCTGCTTGATCTCACAAAAAATAATGATTCCATCAACCTGAAAATTTTCAAGGAAGAACCTTTAAAGCAGGCGCGCATCAAAGCACAGCAATTTGCCGCCGGGCGATTTGCATTCTCGTACGCATTGCCAATGAAAGATCCGCAGGTCAGCTTTATTCCGGCGCTTCCTGCCGGTATGGAGGTGTTCAAAGAATTTTCAGTAAACGGCGACAGCATTGATCTTTGGTTCAACACGGTGCTGCTTGATTCCATCACATTTGTTGTGCATGACGAAACAACAGCATTGAATGATTCTGTAAGCATGATGATGGTGAAGCCCGGCGACAAAAGCAAACGCATCCGCACCGGCGCAAACGATCCGAGAAAACTTGTGGTGAACCCGAATGTTGCTTCAGGACAATTGTTTGATCTCGGCAAACCGCTTGTTATTACCACGAATAATCCATTGCGTGCTTTTAATCCGAAAGATTTTATTCTGCTAAAGGGAAAAGATACGCTCAAAGCCGAGCCTTCTCTTTCCACGAATAAGCGGGTGATCAGCTTCAATTATACATTTGCAGAAGACAGTTCGTATTCGCTGCATGTAAAGCCGGGCGCGGTCACAGATTGGTTCGGGCAAAAAAACGATACGATCAAAGTGAATTTCAAGATCCGTGAATCGCGGTATTACGGAACATTGAGCGTAAAGCTTACCGGATTGCCTGCCGGAAATTATTTGTTACGCGTTGTGAATGATAAAGACATGGTGCTTCGTGAAATGAAGATCACAAATGCCACCACGGCAAAATTTGAATTGCTTTCGCCCGGTTCCTACCGTTTGAAATTAATTGCCGACGAAAACAAAAACGGAAAATGGGATTCAGGAAATTACCTGCAGCACAAACAGCCCGAGCGCGTGATCTATTACATCAATCCTGTCAAAATGCGATCGGGATGGGATATGGATGTGGAATGGATATTTAAAAATTAAATTCATCCGCGTCCATTCCTGCGGGAAAACGTTTTCTGAAATCCACCAATTCCTGGTACGATAATTTTTCTGAAATAATTTCTTCTCTTGAAATGATCGCTGTTTTGATGTGATCGCCTTTGAAATCGATGATCGCGGAATCGCCTGTGTACAGCACATTATCGCCGTCATTCCCGATGCGGTTTAATCCGACTACGTAAGAAAGGTTTTCAATCGCACGGGCCATCAGCAATGTTTTCCATGCAATGCTTCTGCGCTCGGGCCAGTTCGCAACATACAGCAGCAGGTCATAATCCGCCGTGATCTCAACGCCGTCGTTTGTCCAGCGGTTGCGGCTCCAGACCGGAAAACGCAGATCGTAACAAATAAGCGGGCACACCTTCCACCCGTGCAGATCAACGATCAGTTTTTTTGTGCCGGCAGCAAATTTTTTATCCTCTCCGGCAAGACGGAACAAATGGCGTTTATCATAGTGCTCGTACGATCCGTCGGGACGCACCCAGAGCAGGCGGTTAAAATAATTTCCGTTTTCTTCAGCAATAAAGCTTCCTGTAATTACGGTATTTAACGAGGCTGCATGACGGCGCATCCATTCGAGCGTCGGGCCATCGGTAGGTTCGCCAAACCTTAAGGGGTTCATCGTAAATCCGGTCGTAAACATTTCAGGAAGCACGAGCAGATCGCACGGGCCTTCGAGCGCACGAAGTTTCTCTCCGAACATATGGAGATTTGCATTCCTGTTTTCCCAAACTAATTGAGATTGGACAGCGGTCACAATAATATCGTGGAGTTTCATGATATAAAGTTAGGGAAAGGATTTACGATGTGCGAATTATTCGCCGCGGCGAATGCGATTTATTGAGATTTCCGGTCCTTACATTTAAAATCGAACAGTACTTCCGCCCGATAGCTACAGGGGTCCTCACCGTATATCTTTCCCGGCAGCGCCTGCTACCATTTGAAATCGTAATTTAGTGCTGCTATACAGCTATGAAAAAAGAGAATCATACCAAACAAATGCTTCGTGATTTGAATCTCTGGATCGATTCTTACGATGATCTGTTTTCAGATTTCGATTCGCGTCCATTGAGTGAACGGGGAATTTCAGATGATTTCATTTCGGAATTGAATAAGCTTATTCCAGAAAAGGAAGGCTTTATAGAAACATTGCGTTTCCAGGTTCCCGCGAAGGTCCGCGATGAAAAAACAGAAGCAATTATCATCGATAGGCTGAGCAAAGATTTCAGCAGGCATTACCTCCGTTTCACTGATGAGGTAGATGCCAATCGTAAAAAAGGAATTTTAATGACGTTTTTCGGTATCGCAGCGTTAATAACAGCCGTTCTTATTATATCCCTGGGGGAAAATGTAATATGGCAAAATACGCTGAAAGTTTTATTTGAGCCGGCGGGATGGTTTTTAGTATGGAGCGGTCTGGACAAAATTTTCTTTGGGGGAAAATCGGTGAAACAAAGAAGAGAGCATTACGCCCGCCTTGAAAAAAGCAAAGTGGAATTTGTTTCTTTTAAATGATGGTGTCGGATGCTACATCAAAATAGTGGAGCCAGATGCTACATCAAAATAGTGGAGCCAGATGCTACATCTGGCTCCACTATTTTAAATATTTTTCAATATTTCCGCCGCTTTTTCAATCGTCTCATCTTTTTTCGCAAAACAAAAACGAAGCATGCTGTCGTAAACCGGCTTATGATAAAACACTGAGATCGGGATTGCCGCCACACCGCTTTCCTTAATGAGTCGGATTGCGTAATCAGCATCTTTTTCTTTTGTGATCTTATCGTAATTCAAAAGTTGGAAATACGTTCCCGGACTCGGCGTTAAAGTAAAGCGCGAACCTTTCAGCATTTTATTGAACAAGTCGCGCTTGGCCTGGTAAAACGCGCTGAGCTCTTTGTAATGCGATTTGTTTTTCAAAAATTCCGTTATGCCAAATTGCATCGGAGTGTTGGTAGCAAAAACGAGGAACTGGTGTACTTTTCTGAATTCCGTCATCAGCTCTTTCGGCGCTACACAATAACCGATCTTCCAGCCTGTAGTGTGAAACGATTTTCCGAATGAGGAGATGATAAAGCTGCGATTGGCGAGGTTGGGATATTTCGCCATGCTTTCGTGCACATTACCATCAAAAATAATGTGCTCGTACACTTCATCAGCAAGAATAATAATGTCCGTGTTATTTGTCAGCTTCTCGAGCTGCTTCATATCGTCGGGATTGAGCACTGCGCCGGTAGGATTGTGCGGACTGTTAATGA
>JALYQL010000192.1 GCA_030855855.1 Bacteroidota bacterium
TAATAATCTACAAACTGCTCTTCGTCCGGCGTTACTTTTGTCAGGTGTTTTCCATAGATATCGGAAACAAAAAGCATTACAGCATCTTTACTATTATAAATACTATCCTTATTCACATCATTTATCACCACCCTATAAAGTATCAACGGATTTGAAAACTCTTTATGGATCGCAAATGAAAGAATATGCATGGTATCTGACATCAGCTGGTACGTTGAACCATTCCGCTGATCATAGAACAGAATATTGCGAATATCAAATTCATTTTCATTGTTATTGACATATTCAGTGCTTGCCTGGCTGTCGTAAAAGGCAGAAGTATTTGCAGTCAGGCACATGGTTGCCGATCCATTCACATAAACCTTTGTAGCTTCAACAGGCCTTTCTGTAACATCTGGCTGATAATTTGATCCTACAGGAAAGATCAGCATGTTTTCAATTCCGCAATCCAAAGGATTTCCGATTACGAGTGACGGCTTTTGTTTAGCAGCCGTTGCCGGTGCTGCTACTTTGATTGCTTTTTTACAGGAGAAAAACGTCAATGCAAAGACAGCTGAGAAAAGGAAAGTTATTTTCATGGGGTTTCTTTAGAATATAATAGTAGTCCATTTCTAAGATATCTTTTGCCGCTTTAACTTTATTTAACCGCAAGCTCTTTTTTCCCTGGTGATTTCTATGCTTCCGCTTTTAGTTAAGATCTCACGGCATACTGTTTTGCCACAGCGATACATAGCGCAGTTTATAAACTTAATCCCTTTTTTTCAGCCCCCCTCTCCTATGGCAATTCACATTTTGTCACCGCTATCTTAATCCAAATCCCTAATTTCACATCTCTCAAATCCGCATCATGAAATATATCTTCCTCGCATCTCTTTTCCTCTTCCCTGCTTTACTTCCCGCGCAAAAAGCATTACCCGCAGCCCCGGAACCCAAAGCAACACTGGCGGCCGAACGCATTGCCGGATTTTCAAACCGTACATTAACAGAAAACCGCTCACTGGTAAAAAATGTTTCTTTCCGAAATGTGGGTCCTACAGTCATGAGCGGACGCGTGGTCGACATGGAAATAAATCCTGTTGATCCGACACAGTTTTATGTAGCCTATGCTTCCGGCGGCGTCTGGTTCACCAATAATAACGGCACCACTTTTACACCCATCTTCGACGATCAGCCGTTGATTGACATTGGCGATATCGCGGTGAACTGGTATGCTGCAATTCCTGAGATCTGGGTGGGAACGGGCGAAAGCAATTCAAGCCGCTCTTCATATGCAGGAACAGGAATTTATTACAGCGCTGACCTTGGAAAAACATGGCAGCATAAAGGACTCGAAGAAACGCATCACATCGGAAAGATTATTATTTCGCCTGTCAATCAGAAAACAATTCTTGTGGCCTCTGCCGGACATTTATATACGCCGAATAAAGAGCGTGGCGTTTTTAAAAGCACCGATGGCGGCACAACCTGGAAACAGACTTTATTCATTGATGAAAATACAGGCGTCATTGACATTTTTGGTGATCCGAATAACGCGACAGTATTTTACGCGATCGCGTGGTGCAGGGAAAGAAAAGCGTGGAATTTTTCAGAAGGCGGAAAATCATCCGGCATTTACAAAAGCACAGATGAAGGCGCGACATGGAAATTAATTTCAGGGCCTGCGAGTGGTTTGCCGAATGGTGATGGATTGGGAAGAATTGGTCTCAGTATTTTTCCGCGCAATCCGAATATTATTTACGCCATTGTCGATAACCAGGATATGGACGCGAAGCTGAAGCAAAAGAAAGAAGATCTTACATCAAATGATTTCCGCACGATGACACGCGAGCAATTTTTGAATCTTGACAATGCGAAGCTTGAAAAATATTTAAACGACAATAACTTTCCTGAAAAATATTCCGTGACGTATGTGCGTGAAGAAATTAAATCGGAAAAAATTCAGCCTGTCGCGCTCGCCGATTTTATTTCAGATGCCAACAGCGACCTTTTCAGCAAGCCGATTATCGGGGCGGAAGTTTATCGCTCAGAAGATGCAGGACA
>JALYQL010000228.1 GCA_030855855.1 Bacteroidota bacterium
CCCTTTTCGTTTTTCGTACTCCTTTCGTCCTCATTTCGTTTTTCGTACCCTTTTCGTTTTTCGCTTTTTTCGTCCTCATTTCGTTTTTCGTACCCTTTAATCAAACGCAATAAATGTCGGTGAGCTAACAGGCGATTGTGAGAATTTGAGATCGAAATAAATGGACAAGTCTAAAACGATTGCTCCGATATCGGCAGGTGCATTGGGGAAATAAAACGCGCGCAGCTCCAATGTTTTGAAAGCGAGATTTTCGTTTTTGATCCGCACGCCTGTTCCGAATCCACCATACAGGCGATTATCAAAAAGATAATCTTTGTCCATTCCTACCTGTGCGATCTGTGCGGTCAGAAAAGCCTGTATGCGGAATCCCAGCACCGGATATGGAAACCATGCGGTCGTTTCAGTTCCGGCCACCATGCGTTGCCGACCATACACCAGCGAGGAACGAAACCAGCTGATTCCATTGGTACCGTTGATGGTTGCCCAATTCGCAAAAAGAGGATTTCTTACAATTGAATACGAGCAGAAAAACTTTTGCCGGATTTTCGTCAGCCCGAGATGAAAGGCTCGTGTGTACCAATATGCTTTGGAAAGCAACATCATATCCTGCGGCTTTCCTCTTCCCAAAAATCCACCCATATACAAACGCAGAAAACCAAATCCTCCTTCCGGCAACGCATATTCTTTGATCGCTTCAACGGCTGCGTAATATCTCGGGTGAAAAAGCTGGTATTGAAAACCGCTAAATACAGTCATCTTATAACCATACGGCACGTCTTCTGTTTTTCCAAAGCCGGTGACATATCTTGTTTTGTAAAATTTTTCCTTGAAAAAAGTGACAGACCCGATCGTTGACCACTGATCATTCAGTCCCGTGCTGTATTGTTCACCCACTTGCCATGGACGTTCAAGAAAATATTTTTTCTGAACACGTAACGCCAAATAGATACCTTCTCCTTTTCTAAGCCTTCGTTCCTCTGTTCTTTTCCGGCTTAACGAATAAGCGCCCCAGGCATCGCCATAGAGACACGTGTAGTTTTTAAAATCAAGCGGGTCTCTTTCTCTTAAATTAATTGAACGATTAAGGCTTGTTTCCAAACTCCACATAAAATTTGAAGTAGGGAGCAAATAAGGTTTACTGACACGCACATAAAAACCTTCTTCGTTTTCCGGACCGACGCGTGTGATGTCGTTCATATTACTGTAGCCGGCAGAAAAATCAATGAATGATCCTTTGATATTTTTCTTGCTATACATCACGCCATATCCCCAGTCGGGAGTATTCTCAAATCGTTGTATTGCGAAAACCTGCAGCCGCTGACCGTAGCCGAGAAAATTTGCATCGAACAAACTATAGCGATACCAGTCGCCCGGATTGCTTGAAAAAATCAAGCCTATTGTCCAGAGATCTTTAGTGATGACAATGACATCCACTGAATCAGAAGTTGCAGTAAGCGTGTCGATGTAGATCCGCGCATCCTGGATAAAAGAAAGATCGCGCAGATTTTTTTCATTGTTGGCAAGCAGGTAAGCGTTTACAGTATCGCCCACATCGAAGAGCAGATTATTCCTGATCACACTTGGTTTTGTTTTGATGTGCACCGCGTCGAATGTGGAATCGAGATAACGTTGCGCTTTGAATTTTATAGTTTTTTTGGCGCCGGTTACATCAAGCGTCTGTATGTTGATCGCGCGGATGACTCTTCCCTGGTACTTCATGTATGGATTTTCACTCTTGACATGCAGCACCGTATCATCGGAAGGAGTTGTTTCACTTTCGGGACGGTAGAACATCGCAAGCGCACGTCCTTTAAATCGGTCAACGAAATACGCACTGATATCTTTCCTGATCTTATAAGGAGTGCTTTCGGGCAGAACTACAAACGTATCTTTTACCGCATAGATTACCTTATCACCTAAATAGAGGTAATGATGCGCTTTCAGCTTTACAGTATCTGTCTGACCTGGTAATGGCAGATTTATCAGCGAAAAGCACATGAAAATCAGGTATTGCCCGATGCGCTTGCAGGACATATATCCAGAGGGCGAAATAACTATGCCAGTAATAAAAACAGTTACTTTTCCCTGTACAGTAAATGCGTGGCTCTAAAATAGTGGGGAACTTTTTCCGCATTTAACTTTTTCATAAAGCAAAAAGGTATATTTTTATTGTGCAAACCTAAATAACCAATCTTTAATCTTTAAACCCAACTCAACATGCGTAGAACACGTGTATTACTATTGCTATTTGTGCTTATCGGAACAGGTCTGTTGGCCCAATCCGACAACAAAACCACCACCCCAGTGGGTAATGAACCGCTTCTTCAGCAGATCAGCTTGCTGAAAGAACAGGCAACAAAAACAAATTCGGCATATACTCAGCTGTTTGCTGCTGCTACCGGAAGCAGATCGACTTATGCAATTGCAGTTACAGGATTAAATGATGCGTGTATTGCTTACATCGCAGAATTGAAAAAACAATCTTCATCTGCCAATGATAAAGCGGTGAATGATGCACTTGCACGCGAGATTGTGCTGGTGACAAAAATCCAATCCGATTTTTGTGCTGCAAGAAAATAATATTGACAAAAAAAATAAAAAACAATGAAACCATTTTCTACACTATTAAAAACATCAGCTTTGGTTATCGCGGGCCTTGTAGGTTCTGTAACCAACAGCTCAGCGCAGGCTTTTTCTGAAGACTTCAACGACATCACCACGCTTGCAGCAAGTGGCTGGTCGCTGCAAAATCTAAGCACTCCTGTTGGTTCTACCAATTGGTTCCAGGGAACTAACGTGGCAGCAGGCGGGCCATTCGATTCTTATAACGGTGCTGCCAACGCATATATCGGAGCGAATTATAACAACACCGGAAGTACAGGAACAATCAGCAACTGGCTGATGACGCCGAACCGTACATTCCGCAATGGTGATGTATTCACTTTTTACTCACGCAAAGTTTCCCCGGATAGTTATGCAGACCGCCTGGAAGTGCGCATGAGCACAAACGGCCCCAGCACTAACGCAGGAGCAAATGCTACTACAGTTGGTGATTTCACCACATTGGTGATGAGCATTAATCCAACGCTCGTGCTTGGTGTGTATCCGATTGTATGGACACAATATACCATTACCATTAGCGGCCTTCCTGCTCCGACATCGGGCAGACTTGCATTCCGTTATTTCGTAACAGGCGCAGGTGCTTCCGGATCAAATTCGGATTACATCGGCATAGATGCAGTTAACTATACTCCTTACGTTTGTCCTACGATCACAGTATCTGGAACACTTGCAGCAGGAACTGCAGGAACTGCATACAGCCAGGCGCTTTCTCAAACCGGTTCATTGGGAGCTCCGACTTTCATTGTTACTGCAGGATCACTTCCGTCAGGACTCACACTTTCGGCAAGCGGAACAATTTCCGGAACACCGACAGCTACAGGCACATTTAACTTTACAGTCACAGTAAGTGATGCAAGCGGATGTTCAGGTTCACAGTCCTATTCAATCACTATCGTTTGTCCGACAGGCGGAGCAACATTATCCAGCTTCCCTGCATTATGCAACAACGGCACACCATACACATTAACAGAAGGTTCTCCTGCCGGTGGAACATACAGCGGAACAGGAGTTTCAGGCGGAATGTTTAATCCTGCATCAGGAACTCAAACCATCACCTACATGGTTAATGATGTTTACGGTTGTATGCAAATGGCGAGCGCTTCGTTAACAGTAAATGCCGCACCAACAGTTACACTTTCTTCTTTCGCACCGGTATGTGATAATGGCGGAATGGTTACCCTCACAGGTGAATCGCCAGCCGGCGGCACATGGAGCGGAACGAACGTATCAGGAAATATGTTTGACCCGGCATCAGGAACACAAACCATTTCCTATATGTACACAGATGCAAACGGTTGCAGCAATACTGCATCACAATCACTCACCGTAAATGCAGCGCCGGTTGTAACAATTGCATCTTTCACACCTGCGTGTAATAATGATGGAATGGTTACGCTTACAGGCGAATCACCAGCAGGCGGCACATGGAGCGGAACTGGCGTAACAGGAAATATGTTTGACGCGGCATCCGGAACACAAACCATTTCTTATATGTACACTGATGCAAACGGATGCAGCAACTCTGCATCACAATCATTAACAGTAAATATTGCACCTGCAGTTACAGCATCTTCAACTGCATCTACAATTTGCCCGGGCGGAATGGTTACACTTACCGGTGGTGGTGCAACAACTTATAGCTGGGATAACAGTGTAACAGATGGTGTTCCGTTTGCTCCGGCAGCAACTACAACTTACATTGTAACCGGCACAGACGGTAACGGATGTTCGGATAGCGCAAGCATAGCCGTTACAATCAATTCAGTATTGCCGATCGTCGCGAATGCAACTCCGACAGCAGTATGTGCTGGCGGAAACTTAACACTTACAGGTAGCGGTGCTGTTTCTTATACATGGGATAATAGTGTTGTCGACGGCGTTCCTTTCACACCGGCAAGCACGATGACCTATAATGTTGCAGGCACAGACGCTAACGGATGTACAGGCTCTGCAAGTGTTACAGTAGTAGTAAATGCGCTTCCGACAGTAGCAGGAAGCGCTTCATCTACGACAGTATGTCTTGACGATGCAAACGTTACGCTCACAGGAACACCTGCAGGCGGAACATGGAGCGGAACAGGCGTAACAGGTTCTTCTTTCGATCCGACAGCTGCGGGCGTAGGTCCGGAAGTAGTATCTTATTCGTACACCGATTCAAACGGATGCGACGGAGTTGCTGCAACAGTAACTATCACTGTCAATGCATGTGTAGGTATTGAAGAAGAAGCAGCAGCAAACGGCATCAACGTTTACCCGAACCCGAATGACGGAAGCTTCTTCGTAACTGTAAATTCAGATGCAACGATGATTGTTTACAATTCAACAGGAGAAGTTGTCCTTTCACAAAACGTGATTGCAGGAACAACCGCTGTTAACCTGAATGAATTTGCGAACGGAATTTATCTTGTGTCAATCCTGAACGACAATACGGTAAATACAGTTCGCATTTCAAAACAGTAATTTTTAAATTCTTCAACAGAAATCCTCTTTCTGCGTAGCAGAGAGGGGATTTTTTCTTTGACGCAATCCAAGGTATTGAAGGATTGCCCTGCCGCTGCCCCCCTTTTTCCAGCCGCTTTCCGATAAAACCAAGAGATGTTAATAGCCTGAAAATTTCTCTTAAATAACCCCTATCTTTGTCTCAACAAATATGGGCCCGACCGGTTTTGACAGCGGGTGGCTATTTGTGTAAGCATGTCGTGCGTTGTGAATATGGCACGTAAATCTCAACCCTCAAACAACAACAGGCGAGTCTAACTACGCCCTTGCTGCTTAAGACTAAGTCTTAATCTAGCGATGTTCCCCCTGGAGTTTTTCTCTTTGACGCCGGGATCGGGAGCACCATAAATAAAGAGAGTGTGACGTGAAGTTACGGCGCCGAAACACTATCAGTAACTACGGAAAAGATTGGTCTGCAGATTAACCGTTTTTTTCCCGACAATTAATAATCGGCTACACATGTAGAAAGCGCATTTAGTGCTTGTTTGGACCAGAGTTCGATTCTCTGCGGGTCCACGGATGAAAAAGAAGCTCCTTAGAAATAAGGGGCTTTTTTGTTGTTAAATCTCATTATCCGACAACAAGATATGGGATCAATTATAATGCAAGCCAAAATCAAGTTGGAGTTTACCTGGAACTCACAATTTGGAAACAAAATACGTCTTGCAAACATTTACGATATAAGATCCGCCTTGGTTCATGAGTATAATCACAACAGTTCAATTTCAAGACTTTTTGGCATTTTAATTACTTATAAAAAACGCTTTTATTTTTAAGACTTGATAAGATTATTCACATCATTGATAAATTGCCCAATCCGGGCAACCTGCGTCCCATCCGAAATCAGGGAACCCGAAATGAAAGTTTTCTTTTTCCCCTGGTGATCGAGGATGATAATTGTCATTTTTTTACCAAGCACTTCCTGCGTTTGTATTGTTATGTTGTTGATTTCCGCGAATGGAATAAGTTTGCCCCGCAAATCGACTTCACGTTTTTCTTTATCCACAATAACCGTAGCATTCGACATGAGCACGCCCTTAACAATGAAAGTAATCGCTCCTATTACAATAAGAGAAATGCTACCCCAGCGAAAAACGTAAAAGAACATACTGTAAATAAAAGCCGGTACACTACCGGTCAGGTCAATAAGACTAATTCCCAGGAAAATAATTCCCGCGACCATCGCCACAAGTCCGAATTTCTTCGCACTCTTTTTTTTCTCATTAATCAAAAAGCCGCTATCAGTTGCAAAAGCTTCGAAGCTGTCAGTTACAATAATACTTTTCATAACGTAGTAATTAATTTTTTACTCTTGTTCTGATTTTCCTGCAATGAAACCTGCGCATGGTTTTTTATTTCAACGCTTGCCGGATCTGATTTGTCTTTTGCCGAAGAGTCCTAATGCTGGATAACAATTCGTTTTGAAATCAGGCGATCATTTTCCCGGATGAGAATAATATAAGTGCCGCTCTCGCACACCGACATATCAAGGGAGATGATTCCACCGTCAGATAGAATGTAATCTGCAGTGGACACAATACGCCCGGAAATATCCGTGATCGTAATCGTTGCCTTCGCTGGAACATTGTCTTTGAAAAGCAATTCCACATTTCCATCGGACGGATTTGGATAAGCGATCACATCTTCATCCATAACATTCGCAATTGAAGTAGTAGAATCTTCTTGTTCTTCGATCCGGTAGAAAACTCCGGCAGCGTTTTCACGTGCTGCAAAAAGTTCTTGTGTGCCTGTTGCCGGCGTGAACGTGCCGATCGTACCGAATGTAGTAGCGTGGTTGATGAAACCCGTGTTGTATTGTACGCCAACGGAATTTACAGTTACCGCATTGCTTGCGCTAAAAAACGGAACGGAAATTGAGGAGGTGGTGTACAAAAGATTGGCGGGTGTTCCATTGCTCAGGATACGGGCAACGAAACCTTCTCCGCCAGAAATTATCCCCGTCATGCTGGATGGTGTGAAGCCCGGGAAAGTGCAATTGTTTGCAGCGCGTCCTGTAAAATAAATATCGCCTGATGACGGAGCCCGTGTTATTCCCAAAGCATCTTCCTGTGACGAAGCCGGATTTCCTGTTTTGACTGTCCAGGTGATGATTGGGGATGAAAACGTCAGGTTGGAATTGATCACGGTAACATACATCTGGCGATCTCCTGCAAGTGCACTATGGCCGGCTGCAAATGTGATGTTGCCTGAAAATGTTCCGCAGAAAAAAACCTTTCCCAAGCCGTCGCAGACAAGGTCTTTCAGCGTCGCTATATTGCCATTGCTTCCCATGATTTTCCCAGCGACAAATGTATTGAGGTTATTGTATTTGACAATAAACGGGTGCTGTCCCATTGAACCAGCAGCAGGGAAAGTAAAACCTCCCGCTTCTCCTATTCCAGTAACCGTACAACCGACGAATAAATTGTCTGAGGCATCCAATGCAACCGCCGCGGCCGCATCAACGCCAGAGGAATAAATCTTTGTATTCCATGATGCTGATGTAAGGTTGTTGTTCATGCGCAAAACAAATACATCAGTTATCCCGGCACTAAATGGAGAAAGCGCAGGTTGCGGAGAAAATGTAATATTCTGGGTGAACGTACCTGTCATATAAACATCCCCGGTGGATTGGCTAACGGTCAAACCGATTCCGACAGCTTGCGATGTTGTAGTAAGACTTGTATTATGCTTGAAACCGGTAACGTCCCCATTGGAAGGATCAAGTCGGGCAACAAAAGCAGCGGTGGCAGTAGCGGGTACTGCAACAGGATAACCCGGAGCGAATGTATATGTGCCGGAAACCGTTCCCGTAATGAAAACATTTCCGTTTGCATCAAGCGCAATATCACAACCATCATCGTCATTCGGTCCACCGAAAACTTTATACCAGATCAGTCCGCATTGCTCGGAGAATTTTGCAACAATAATATCGGGACTGCTATTGTTAGTAGTGAAAGTGGTGCCGGCCCCGGAGAACTGCATATTAGCGCCTGTACCATTGGTAAAAGCATTACCGACAACATATACATTACCACTATTATCAGTAATAATTCCTTTGCCGGTCGAACGGGCACTAATCATAGATGCGACAACAAACTTCGGCCATGCACCCACATTCCCGGGCAGCACTGTAACAGTTGAGTTTACAATCACAGTTCCACAGGGTCCTGTGTAGGTGTATGTAATCGTATATGCACCCGCACCGGTAAGCGAGGGATCGAAATAATAATTGACACCGGAAGATATTACGCCGGGACCGGAAAATATACCACCGCCTTGAGTGGCTTGCAACAATAAAGGTGGATCTCCTATGCATAATTCTGGTGTGTGAATAATCAACACATGGGGAGGTGACACAACCGTTACTGTCGTTGTTGATGTGGCAGACTGACTGCAGGCATAATTTACTGTAGCAGTAAAAGTTGTTGTGGATGAAATGGGATTCGATGTTACGGCATAACCGGAGAGTGCGCCGGGTTGCCAGGTGTAAGTTGCATTACAAGGCAAGTATGGTGTTGGCAATGCTTGCAGATTTGTGGTGCCGCCAGTGCATACAATTGAAGGATTTGCAGTGACATTGAGTGTGAGCGGCGGCACAGATGTAATCTGCTTCAAACTGATATTATCGATAAAGGGAGATTGAATTGCCGATGGTAAAATTGGAGTAAACGTATTTGTCAGCGGCGGACCGAGTCCGCTCGGAAGACTGGAATTTCCAGTTCCTGTTACAACTAGTTGTGGTGTTACAATACCTTCCACCACCATATTCATAAAAGAAGTCGATGTGCCGCAATACTGAAAATCAAATACGACATGTTGCCATGAATCATCCGCGATGCTGATAATAACAACCTGGACAGGCGCTGTATAATAAAGTTCTGTGTGGTGATTAGGAGAAGGATTGTTGACAAATTGTAATTGAAACTGGAAAGTTTGCCCGACCGTATAACCAGGATTCTCAAAATTCAGATCACATTCAAAACGGTAAACGTTGCAAGCACTCACCGGATTAATCAATGCTGAATAATTATACTGAGAATTGAAATTATGATAACGCTGATTGGTTCCAGGCGCGGGAGGCGGTATAGGGTTAAAAAGACTACCGAATACTGCGTTTTTCCATTCTGATCCTTCCATCCCGTAAAAATTTAATGGCGGATGATCCGGCATCCAACACATTGCTCCTGCTTCGAACGTGATATCACCACCGGCGATGTTCCAATTATTTGTAACATAATTAAACGGGTGACCACCGGAAAGATTACGACCGGAATATACACCTTCGAACATATTGTCATGCAATTGCGTATTCTCAAAGTTCGGATTCAACACCCGCTGACGAATTTCTGTCCCGTCTTCGTAATCGGCATTAAAGATCATCTCATTACCCGGAGTTAAGAAATAAGTGGTTGGTGGTTGAACAACGATCGTTACGATTCGTAATGCACCACGTTCGTGTCCGTCCCAGAGATAAAATCCGAATTGAGCACGTCCATGAAATCCGGGCATTGGTGTATACGTGATGATATCACCGTTCGCATTCACCTGTATGCAGGCGTGATTATTTGCACCATTAGAAACACCACGAATTCCAAAAAGCGTATTCGGCATAATGCTAATCGGATCGCCATTGGGATCACCAATGTTAGCAAGCGAAGCAACACTGAATGTCAAGACAGAATTATTGAGAGCTGATGGCATGTTCTCATTCGGCATCGTCTGATCAGCAGTCATGATCTCCATGAAATTGAATGGAATAGCATAGTTGAGCATTGATTCAGTATAACTATTGGTGCGGTAAGCGGCGGTATTGAGCGTTAGCAACCACTGGTTGTTATCTGTTCCATTAAGCGTAGTGCCACTTGCGAAACCCGACGTCAATGTATATCCCATCGTGAGCAAGATGCGTAGTTCAGCCAGCGTCCAGGTACGTTTCAGTTGACCCTGGCTGAAGTATGGTCCCATCACATAATTCGGTTGGTAGCCCGGAGATTCCTGGCTCATGCCAGTAAAGGAGAAAATTGCTGCATTCATATGCGACATGAGCGACGGGATGAGCGGAGGATAAGAGAGTGGCTGAAAGGATCCGGAATAAACCGGTTGATTGGTCGGTGGAAGATCGTCGTTTAACCAAATGCGGTTTGTGGTCAACGGATCGGTATAAAAGTTTACAAACGGGTTGATCGTTGCAGACGACATTACTTTTGTAAAAGCATTTGTATTGTCTTTGTAATAAAGAAAAAGATTATCAAATAAGGAGAAGCTCACTCCGGCGGTACATTCAGCATCGTGAGTAATCGAATCTTCTCCGATACAACTTAAAAAACCCATGGCGTGGGTCACTTCGTGCAGCAGGACAGAATAGAGATCAAAACAGCAGGGATTGGTGGTAACAAGATAATTGTTCCAATAGTTGATGGGAAAATAGCTCGACGTGGATGTACTATAATACTGGTGAAAATTCACTTTGATATGCGCATCATATTGAGCCGCTGCCGGGTCTGTCCCTGTGTTGGCATGATTATAAAAATGACCGTTATAAATTAACGGAGAACTGCCGAATCCAGGTGGGAAATAAGGCCCCGCATTTGCGAGGTAAGTATCAGTCGGATCAGCGGGATTATTTATATCCACTGACCGTTCTATATAGATGTCTATAAAATCTGTTGTGCCATTGACGTTAACATTGATGACACTTTCTGTATAATTTAATACAGCGCATAAGGTCGCTCTTCTTTCAGCACCAAGAGATCCCTCATTAAAACCTGTGGCGACACCTTGGTTGATGTCTTCATAATACAATCTGAATTTCCCACAGGTAAAAATCGCCGCGGGAATTATGCTGTTCTGCGGAGTAAACATCGACACGGATCGTCCTCCACTATTTGCAACGTCATTAGCTTCAAGAACCGTACGTCCGTTTACATTGCATGCAGGAGCCACAACATCCGGCGAAATCTGCAAGACCAACTCCGGTTGAGAAATTGCATTATGTGACAACAAAAAAGCTGTCAAGACAGCAGCCATTGAATGAGCACATTTTTTCATGAGACTGATTTTAAGTGAGCGTTGGGTTTCACCGATAAATTTTTCAAGCTGATCAGGCTTGTCTCGAGGTTGAAAAAGGATCGCAGGTAAAAATAAGGCGGTCGGTAAACGTGAAGGTGTGTAGTAACAACTGGACATAATAGCGTAACCAACGGTAGCAATTCCGTAACCAATGGAAAAACATTAATACATAATGAAGTTTACCCATACATGATAAAAAAAATTACTCGCGATCTTCTTCATGAACACATTATATTTGATTTGTCATGAAAAGAAAATTTGCATTGTTTTTTTTCCTGCTGTGCATGAATTATTGTTTCGCACAGGATCCTTACTTCCGGCATTTCGGTGTGGAGCAGGGATTGCCGAGCTCGGAAGTTTATGACATTCTGCAAGACCGCAACGGCTTTATCTGGATCGCAACAGATCGTGGAGTGAGTAAATACGACGGATACTCATTTCACAATTTCAGCTCTTCCGATGGCCTTACAGATAATACTGTTTTTATGCTCACAGAAGATACGTCCGGAAATATCTGGTGCGCTACAATGAATAGCAAACTTTGTTATTTCTCAGGTGAAAAAATAATTCCTTATGAGCACAACACCATCCTGCAAAATCAATCGCAGAGTAATCGCCTTATACAATCGCTGGATGTTACAGCCGCGGGCGACATTTCGATCGGGTACCAGATGTACGGATGCCTGCGAATTGATCATGACGGAAAAATTTTAAGTTTCAATAATGCAAGGAAAGACACCGTTCTTAATGAAGTTCACGCATCAGAGAATCATTTCGCTTTTGGTTCATTAATTAACAGGCAGCTTCTGAATAAAAAAACACAACAATGGCTTTACGTTGAAATGAATGGAAAAATTTTACAGATCAGTTTACCAAATGATCAGTCCAGCTATTATATCACAGGAATGAGAAAAAAAGACGGAACGCTCCTGATCGGAAAAGACAAAACGCTTATTGAAATTTCTCCTGATCTCAGCTACCGTTTACACACATTTGAATCACGCATCCTTCGTATCAATGAAGATAACTTAGGAAATTCCTGGATTAGTCATAGTGGTAAAGGTGTGCGACAATATGCTCCCGGCGCAGATTTGTCAGGAACCAATTACTCTGCTTTCCTTCCAGATGAAACTGTGATCGATGTCATGCAGGATAATGAAGGCGGCTATTGGATGTCGACACTCGGGCATGGAATATTTTATTTGGTTTCACCCCGTGTGCATTGTCTTCTGCCGATTAACAACAAAGGAACAACATCTGTTACGGCTATTGCATCAAAACCGAACGGAGCAATATTGCTTGGAACATCCAATGGTTTTTTGTATTCCTGCACAGCCGGCAAGATCACATCAACATTCAACTGCAACAGCACATCAGACAATTCGGGTTTTATCCAGGATATTTATGTTTCCCCGGGAGAGGGCGACATATGGATATGCACGAATAGAGATGAATTGTATATCGCACCGGGTGGACATGTGAATCGTATCAATGGTGGTTATGCGAGAACAATTTGCGGCGACACTTCAGGCGGAAGCTGGATGGGTGGAACAAACTGGCTGATGCATTACAGTCCGGGCAAACTACAAGTCATCCAAAAAATTCCTCTCAATTGCAGGATCGATGAATTATTCCGGGACACTGTAACTGGCAAATTACTGGTAGGCAACACGGATGGTTTATACTGGCTCAACGGAAATAAACTTGAACAGTATCTTATCCCCGGTGAAGAGTTAAACGCGAGGGTCAGCGCAATAAAACGTACAACTAAAAACACGCTGGTAATCGGAACAATCGGTAAAGGGATTTGTATAATAAAAAACGACCAGCGTGTCATGATCGACACGAAACAGGGACTTTGCTCTCCAATTGTAAATGATCTTGACATTGATAAAAACGGCGACATATGGGCCGCCACCAATGCGGGAATCGCTCAACTTCATTGGGTAAAAGACACATTTATAATTAATAGCTTTTCCATTTATCATGGCTTACCGACAAACGAGATCCGAAAAGTGTTGTGTAAAAACGATACGATATGGATTGGAACAACAAGCGGGGCCGCGTGGTTTATTCCACATGAGTTGGAACATACAATTATTGCCCCACCGATATTTATCCAGGAAATTCTTGTCAACGGCGAGAAAATAAATCCCACAGTTGCCGGAGATTTCTCCTATGCTGAAAAACAAATACGTATTTCTTTTTTAGGAATTTCTTATCGCAACGGAGGTAATACAACTTATCGCTACCGGCTTGCAGGAATAAAAAATGACTGGACGTACACTTCCAACAGGTCTGTAGAATATGCTTCTCTCCCGCCGGGTAATTACAGTTTCGAAGTAATGGCAAGAAATGGCGATGGAACCTGGAGCAATACGGCAGCGTCATTCGGATTTGCAATTCATCAGCCCTATTGGTACACGTGGTGGTTCTGGACAACCGTCACCTTACTATTTGCCGGTGCGGGATGGTGGGGTATTCAGCGATGGTTAAGAAATGCAGGTAAAGATGCATTGCAAAAAAGATTGCTTGGCGAATACCAGCACCAGGCGCTTGCCGCGCAAATGAATCCGCATTTTATTTTCAACTCGCTCAGCTCCATGCAGGCATTCGTATTGGGCGATGAAAAAGAAAATGCATTGCGTTACATTGACCGTTTTTCTTTCCTTATGCGAAAAAGTCTCGAACATTCCATGTTGAAATTTGTTCCACTCGAAAACGAAATAGAATTGTTACGCGCTTATCTCGATCTTGAAGCGATACGGTTCGGCGAAAAGCTTTCCTTTACGATCGTTTGCGAATCGTTCCTCGAAACAGGAAACCTTGAAGTTCCAACCATGGTCATTCAACCTTTTGTCGAAAATTCTGTCCGGCACGGGCTCCTGCATCGCGAAGAAGCCGGGGGGAAAATAATGGTCAGCTTTACACAGAAAGACAATTCTATTTTGTGTTGTGTGGAAGATAATGGTGTAGGAAGAAAACGTTCCATGGAAATAAACCGCACACGTAGAAAACATATTTCTTTTGGTTCTTCCATTACCGAAGAACGCTTGCGTTTGTTATGCGACGTTACCGGGCAGCCTTATTCAATAACCTATACTGACAAAACGGATAAGGACGGACATTCTGCCGGAACTTTTGTGTGCTTTATATTACCCTCACGTAAACGAGAACAACATGTTGAAAGCGCTCCTCATTGATGATGAAAAAAACGCACTCACTGCTTTGCGAAAAATGCTGGAACAATTTTGTCCGGACGTAACAGTAATTGGTGAAGCGCAAACTGCATTGGAAGGTCTTCGCCTTATTCGTATGCAGGAACCCGATCTTGTTTTTCTTGATGTAGAAATGCCGGGCGGAACAGGATTCGACCTGCTTGAAACGCTTGACAAAAAAACATTCGTAACCATTTTCACCACCGCACATGAGCAATACATTCTTCCCGCTTTGCGTTCAGGCGCAGTTGATTATTTGCTGAAACCCGTAAGCCTGGACGAACTCAGGACATCGATCAAACGCGTCCGATCATCAAAAGAAAAATATGAGATTGCGTTAAAAGAAAACCTTCCCGTCAGCATTTCAAATTCCGAAGGCACATGGTTCGTTCCCGCTATAGATATCATATGCATTGAAGGTGACGGAAGGTATTCCAGGTTTTATCTTATTGATGGTAAAGAACATGTTGTCTCAAAAAACCTTGGCGAACTGGAAGAAGGGCTTTCCCCCATGAAATTTTTCCGGGTACATAAATCCTGGCTCGTGAATTGCCGGCATGTGGTAAAACTTTCAAATGCAGATGGTGGATTTGCAATTCTCAGCAATGGAAAAGAAATTGAAATTTCAAGAAGGAAAAAAACTGATTTTATACGGATGATGGAGAAATAATTTTATCGAATATCTCCAAATCCTCCCAAAAATTCGACCTTTGTTTCTCCTCCTCCACATTCGCCCTCCGAAATTTTCGGAGGGCTTTTTTGTTTTGTTCATTTATACTTTCTCACATTAGTGTGGAAATAGCCAATTGTGAACAAGTATTGCCGGAACTTCAGGTAATTGAAAGTAAAAAACATACGAATGCGCTTATTCAAACTGTGTTGCGGGAGGCGTTTGGGAATAAATAAGAAAATTCATATAATACAATTACTTGAAGTGCGTATTTTTAAATATTATTTAACCGTTCAAAACATCAACTACCATGTCCAAAATATTTCAATTCAAAATCTCCTTAGCAAACAGCGATCCAAAAATCTGGCGCAGGTTTCAGGTCAATGATTCGATTTCGTTTTATGAAATGCATCTTGTCATTCAAAATGTAATGGGCTGGACCAATTCACACCTGTATCAATTCATTCATGACAAAAATAAATACATCGGCAATCCGGAAATGAATGATTGGGCGGAAATGACCGATGCGGAAGAATTAAACCTTTCGGAAATTTTCAAAAAAGCAAAAATGAAAATGCGTTATGAGTATGATTTCGGTGATGGATGGAATCACGAATTAATTCTTGAAAAAATTCTTGAAGCTGATAAAAAACAAACTTATCCGTTTTGCCTCGAGGGAGAAAACAATTGTCCGCCCGAAGATTGCGGAGGTATTTGGGGATTTTATGAAAAACTGGAAATATTGGCTGATAAAAAACATCCTGATCATGAAGATATGCTGGAATGGATGGGAGATGAATATGACCCGGGATTTTTTGATTTAGAGGAGGTAAATGAGGCGCTGAAAGATTTTGAAGATATTAACATGGGGTTGAATTAATTTTTCATAAATAACATTTCTATAATGACCGAAACGAATTCTATCGATTTGAATGAAAAATTCGAAAAATTGATATCGGAGTTAAAAAATCATGAGCTGCTCATTTTGCATGACACTGTTGTCGCACGAATAAAATTAATAAACAAAGCGAGCGCATTGGTTTCCATGTCGAGACTAAAAATAGGCGATCGGGTTTCGTGGGATGGAAGTGATGGAGAAAAGCATGAGGGAATAATAATTCGGCTGAATAATAAAACGGCTTCAGTCAAAGTCAGTAATGAATATTATTGGAAAGTGTCGCCTCAATTGTTGAGCAAGGAAAATTGAATTTTGTGAGAATTCAAATCAGGAGATGATATTTTTTTTATTATTATACCAAGACTTGATGGATTTAAGGAACGTAAAATCCATTTTCCCGATCGTGATCGGGATGGTTATGCCAATGAAAATGAGTTTCCGAAATTGACAAAATCCTTAAACTCATTTTCCGTGGGTATAATATCAAATTTTCAAAAATGCCAATCGACACAGGAGACTTAAGAGACGCAACCTATAATGCAATTATGGTTGAAGCAGAACGATTCGATCACAATTTAACTTTGCAATTCGGTTTGCTTTCCTATCAATGCAAAGACGAAAAAGATTTTATTAAAAAGTCGGGGCAATTAATTCAAGAGCTTTTAGAATGTCCCGATTGGGAAATCGATGATATGTTTTTTGGAGAGCCTCCATCAAAAAAAGATTTTCACGCTGCGCTGAAGAGAATCTCTGATAATATTTCGAAATTAAAGTAGCCAAAAAAAGAAGTCGGGACTGTAAAATGGATATTCAAGCCCGGCCTATGATTTAATAAATTCACGAATGCACGTTGATGATAGCGACTTTGCCTTCAGCAAAGGACTGTTCTCCGATAATTTTAAGTCGGCGGCGCACAAAAAGAATAATCATTCTTGCAAAGATGATTTTATAGAATATGGAAAAAGAATTGGGGTTGATGAAAAACGCATTGAAAAATTACTTTCCCCATTCCTTGAAAAAAAATCCTTTACAAGAGGAATTGGTAAAGCGTTCATTTCTTGATGATGCCAATAAACGGGGCTATCAAATGATGTACAATTCCAGGAGAAATTATTTGATCGCTTAGAGCTTGGCATTAGACCGTGATTTACATTAACTATATCTATATAAGCCAATTATGAATTTTTGTTCACTTTATTAAAATGTTCAATAAAAGTGAACTCATTTAAATAGTGAACAAAAACATAGGAAATCTATCATTTGTTCACTATTTTTGATTGTTCAATAAAACTGAACAAACCAAAAAAGTGAACAACAGGGAGCGAAAAAACCACGAAATCATCCTTCATGAAGCCTTAGAGCAACTCGAGCTTGCTTTAGGAATTGGATGGAAAGTAACGTTACGTCCCAACAAAAATGGAGTTGGAGACGACCAGTTTATTATCTACAAAATAACGCCAAAAGGGCAAGAAGAAGTTTATCGTGCTAATCGCATTGTGCAGACACATTTCAAGGATGGGCACCTTGCAAGAAATTTCAATAACATTAAGAATTTCAAAACTATAATAATTGCAGAAAATATTTTGCCTAAAACCAAAGAGCTTTTGCGCGGGCAAGGACTTGATTACCTGGATATCAATGGCAACTGTTTTATCAACGAAACGGGAGAAAACGAAAATCTGATCATTCAGATTGATGGGCGCAAAAACAAGGAGTTCCATAAAGAAAAATTTCATCGTCCATTTGCAAAAGCCGGGTTAAAGGTTACTTATTTATTTCTGATCAATCCTGAATTCATAAATGCGACCTATCGAGAAATTGCAGAAAAAGCAGGAGTGGCGCTGGGAAATATCAAACAGATCATTGACGGATTAATTGAAGAAGGATTTGTTTTGAGAAAAAACAAAAATGAATATACGATTACCAATTATGATGATCTTCTGGACAGGTGGACACGAGCATACGGAGAAAAACTTCGACCGACACTCGAGGCGGGTACTTTCCGCTTTCTAAATCCGAATGATCAGATTCACTGGAAAGAAATCGAATTTGATACAAACAGAACTTGTTGGGGAGGAGAACCTGCTGCGGAGTTATGGACGAACTATCTCAAGCCTGAGATTTTTACAATCTATACCGATGAAACCAAAGCGGAACTCATTCGCAACTACAAACTTGTTCCTGATCTACACGGTACCATAAATGTATATCGTAAATTTTGGAAACCCGATACTGAAGTCAAGACCACTCCTATTCTCACCTATGCCGATCTTGTACTAACCAAGGATATGCGTTGCCTGGAAGCTGCACACCTGATTTTCGAAAAAAACATTGATGAAAACCTACAAAGAGCTTAGTCTTCCATTTTTAGGAGATGTATATCGAATAATAGCAAATGTGTGCAAAACCAATTCAGTAAGTTGTTACTTGATCGGTGCACAGGCGCGGGACATTAACTTGCTCGAATCCGGAATCCGTCCTTCGCGAGGAACCAAAGACATTGACTTTGCTATCATGTTACCTGATATGGTGACTTACGAAAAGATTGTATCAGATTTACTTAACGCAGGATTTCGTGATACCAAAATGCCATATAGAATCATTCACGATGAAACCAACACGGTGGTAGATCTGCTTCCCTTTGGCCAAATTGAAGAAGAAGGGACTGTAAAATTCACCGAACGTGAAATAGAAATATCAGTTGTCGGATTCAGAGAAGTGAACGAAATTGTTCAGGATGTTTCAATTGAAGATGAGAACCTCCGGGTTTCTCCAATGGAAGGCTTGTTCATTTTGAAACTCATTTCCTGGAATGAAAAACCATTTGAACGGAAGAAAGATTTAATTGATCTGCAATTTATTCTAAAAAATTATTTCGAAATCAATCAGGAACGTTTTTATTCAGAGCACTTGGATTGTATTGAACAATTACCAGAGGCACATTTTCAATTGGGAGCCGGAGCAAGATTGCTTGGGAGAGATATGGCAGAAGTTTTGAAACTTTCCGTGTCACTTAAATCGCAGATACTTCACGTGATCGATAAAAGACTCCGCGGAAACATTGGCGTGCTTAGTGAAAATTCTTCTGCGTTTTATGATGACAATGAGAAATTGGATAGAGAGTTGATTGAGCTGATCAAAAAAGGAATACTAGAAAAAACGGAAATTTGATTCGTATTAAACTTTGCAGAAGAAAACTTTTTGAATTCATTTGTTCATTCTTTTTCCCTCAAACCACCAAACAATAAAACTATTTTTGACATATACAATCACCACCATGTTCAGGCACTTTACACAGGTGTCCAATTCGGTGACCTGGACATAAAGTATTCACACAATCCCTGATTCTACAGGGGTTTCAGAAGCAGGTTCGGTCTCTCCTGCTCCACTAACGTTAAAACTAATTGTTGTTCATTGAAAGATGGGCACCATTTTATTTTTTTAAGCAGATGCCCATAAAATAAATTTCCCTCGCTTTTTCTTTTCACAAAACCATTTACGTTGATAATTATAAAGATCGATAATTGTAATCTCCGGGCTTCTAAATAATTTTTTATCAACGAATAAGTTTGTGCGGATAAATTTCTTCTCTGGAATAATTCGTACAAAATAAATTCCACTTTCTTCATAGCTAAAGCCAGCTGCTTACCTCCTTGGTTTTGCAATGCCCTGTTTCTTCTTTCTTCAAACCCTTTTCGCAGAATAAACACATTAAGTTCAGGATGTGAGAATCATGTAACTCTTTCCACGAATTGTATAAGTTTTTTTTACGTTTATGCATTCACCTTTACTAATAATAATTCAATTGAAAATCAATTGTATTACTGAGTAATTTCTAATACCTGTTGCGCATGAAAACTCAAGCACACAATCAAACAGTACGCAAATCAAAATGGATTTCGAGAGGAACTTTTTTTGCGTTAATTTTTTTCTTTTTTGCAACGGGTTCGGGTTTTGGACAAATACCTGTGAAGGATGGAGTATTCGGACAAAATGCATGGTATTATAATGCAGCTGAGAATCCATATCCGACATACCTTGATAATTTATTGCCAGATGTGGCCACTGGTGGTGTGAAGTATGTAAGAATCGGCGGGATCGGTCCAAACTTTACTCCTTTATACTCGTGGAGCGGAACAACAATTACAAGTGTTACTAAATTGTCTCATCTTATTGACGAAATCCGTTTGAATGGAATGGAACCGATTATTCAAGTTGGTTATTCTCCGCCAGCCTTGGGTTGTACATGGTCGGGAGTTTCAATGACAGATCAGGCAATTATTGCAGGTAATCTTGTTAACCAGATTAACAACATCAGCTATTCAGGTAGCAAGGTTGTAAACTGGATCATTGCCAATGAACCTGATTTAAACGCAAGTTGCAGCGGCGGATTTGGTTACAGCGGTTCAACTGATGCTGGAAATATCGCTGCTTATATCAGGGCATTTTCAACCCAAATGAAAAATGCAGATCCAAATATTAAAATAATCGGACCGGAGCTAGCTTCATTCGGGAATGATAAATATTATTCAGTGAATATCATGATGAATGATCTGATCAGCAATCCTGCGAATTCATATTCTATTATGGGAACAATCACCACCGGGAATGGAAACGGAAAATATTTTGTAGATATTCTTTCCATTCATACTTATCCGACATTGACCACCAGGCAAGCTGTTATAGATAATCCTGAAGCAAGTCCGACAGGTTTCAGAGCAAGGTTTATTGACGATGGAAGCACGACCAATCAATGGCGGGGAATTATAGAAATGATCAATAACAATAATACAAGCCGCTCCATTTCAAATTTGAAAGTTGCCTGTACGGAATTCAATATTGCAAATTGCAGTTCAAGTTGTGTGAATGAATCTACTTATCCTGATTTAGTATTAAGTGGTTTCACTAACCGGAGTTTTATCGGTGGTCAATGGCTTGCGGAAATAATGACGGTAAGTATGAGCGTTGCTTCCGGAAATGAAGCGTGGATAGAGTTTATGAATATGTGGTCAATTAAAGAGGGCGATTGTTCAAACGGGTTCGGATTTATCAGCGGCTGTACGGGAAATAAACGTCCCAATTACTGGCACTTCAAAATGGTGAGTGACAATTTTGGAGGTGGCACTTATTATCCGACAACTCCTGAAACTGGCAATGCGGATAATCATGTAAAAGCTTTTGCCTGTACAAACGGAAGTAATGTAAGGGTTCTTGTTCTTAACCAGGAAGTGAATACAAGTCAGAGTTCTTCTTCCAGTAAAACTGTTACAATTTCATTTAGCGGATCAGCGCCAAGCGGATCGGGCAATTATAAATTTCACACGAACGTTGCTGTGCCCGGTAGTTTTCCTGAACAAACAGTAACTGTTGATAATGAATCCAGTTATGTATTTGAATTTAATTCCTCCGGTCAACTGTTAAGCCATTGCTATTACAAATTATATGGCACAAACGCTTTAATCTATACATGCGAAACCGATTTGTCATGCAGCGCACCTACAGCAGGAAGCAATTCACCTTTATGTGCGGGATCAACTATCAATTTAACTGCGAGCACAATTTCAGGAGCAACGTATAGCTGGACGGGGCCGAATTCATTTACATCTTCGTCGCAAAATCCAAGCATTACCAATTGCTCTACAGTTATGACAGGAACATATTCTGTGACTGCCACCGTAGGTATTTGTACAAGTTCTGCGGGAACAGTTGCAGTTACAGTCAGCGCAATTCCTTCCGCTCCGACTGCATCAAGCAATACACCGGTTTGTCAAAGCGCTACACTTAATCTGACTGCATCAACAGTTTCAGGAGCATCTTATAGCTGGACAGGGCCCTCAGGTTTTTCTTCATCGACACAAAATCCTTCGAGAACGGGAGCTACGGTTGGCATGGCAGGGACATATTCTGTAACAGCAACTGTAAACGGATGCACCAGTTCATCTGGAACAACTGCAGTTACCGTTCCCGGTTTTTCTTCTATCACCGCTGGTGGTTCCACAACATTCTGTTCAGGCGGAAGTGTAGTGCTTAATGCATCAACAGGGGCAGGTTACTCATGGCAATGGCAACGAAACTCAGTTGATCTCGTTGGCGCTATAGCAGCCAGTTACACAGCTAATGTCGCAGGAAATTATCAAGTGAGAATTAATAACGGAACCTGCAACGCCTGGTCAGCACCAACAACTGTTACTGTCAATACAACTGCATCACCAGCAGCCGGAGGAAATACGCCAATTTGTACAGGCTCAACTCTCAATCTTACAGCGAGCACTGTTTCAGGAGCAACGTATAGCTGGACGGGACCGAATTCGTTTACATCTTCGTCGCAAAATCCAAGTATTACCAATTGTACTACTGCCATGACAGGAACATATTCTGTTACTGCAACTGCAAATGGTTGTACTAGTACAGCAGGAACAAAAGCGATTACGGTCAACGCAATTCCCTCAGCCCCGACAGCATCAAGCAATACTCCGGTTTGTCAGGGTTCAACAATTAATCTGACAGCATCAACAATTTCAGGAGCAACGTATAGCTGGACTGGTCCTTTAAGTTTTTCTTCATCCACACAAAATCCTTCGAGAACGGGCGCGAGCGTCGATATGGCAGGAACATATTCCGTAACGGCAACTGTAAACGGATGCATCGGCTCAACAGGAACAACCACAGTTACAGTTCCGAATTTTGCTTCTATAGGCGTGGGAGGTTCCACTACATTTTGTTCAGGAGGTAGTGTTCCGCTTTATGCTTCAACAGGAACTGGTTACTCATGGCAATGGATAAGAGACAACTCCAATATCACTACTGGTGGTACAGCTAATAATTATACTGCATTGGTAGCAGGAAGTTATCAAGTGAGAATTTATAACGGAACTTGTTATGCCTGGTCAGCAGCAACAATAGTTACGATCAATTCAAGTTTAGCAGCAACCGTTACACCTGCGGGACCAACAACAGTTTGCTATCCTGCAACAGTTCTGCTGTATGGGAATACTTGTTCAGGTTATACTTATCAATGGCAGAAAAAAGATGCAAATGGTGTTTACCAGATTGTCTCGGGTGCAACAAACGCGAATTACACCGCTACCACTACAGGCTGGTATCAAGTGCGTACTACGTTAAGCGGATCGAGTGCATGGTCGTCAGGAGTGAATGTAATTATCAATCAATGCAGATTGAGTGGTTCAGCTACTGATTCATCAACGTCGGTTGTATCAGAATCTGCACCCGATCTTTCTGTTTATCCGAATCCTACAACAGGTGAATTCACCATTGCAATAAATTCATCAGATGAAGCGGAACAGTTTGTTCAAATAGAAGTGTTGAATGCAATGGGCCAGTTGGTGTATTATGCAACACAGGTTTCTGTAAAGGGACCATTGATGGAAATACCTATTTCACTGGATGCAAATTATCCTGATGGATTATATATTGTAAAAGTGAAAGTCGGGAATAATGTATTGTACAGAAAGATTACTGTTTCAAGAAGGAAATAAAGAACGGAAATAATTATGCAGTTAAATTGCGGAAATCGGCAGACAAAATAAAGTCTTGCTGGTTTCTGCAATTTTTTTCTTTTTATATTATCAATTATCCGACTTACAACGTTGGTTAACCATTTGGTCTTACCAAACGTTCTGATATTGGATTGCCGGATGTGCATAAAAACGACAATCTCCGTTGCACAAATAATCTTGACAGCAGGATGCAACGGCATAATAAAGGTGAAATACTTTACACTAAAACGACGCTGTCTTTTGAATTGAATAATTATTTTGCTTTTAATGATAAATACAAAAACACAGAATTTGTGCGACCTTTAGTATGGAATAAGTTTCGTACCGGGACTTTGCAGAATGCTCAGAAAAAAAACAATTAGTTCCGTGTCAGAATAATAACCCGGGCATTAAACTAAATAATAGATAAAATGAAACCAATGCAAAAAGTTATTCTGACAATCGGACTGATTGTTTTAATATGCTCATGTAGAAATGCAGGGCTGGAACCGAAAGCAAAAAAAACGGAGTCTGCCGATTCAATTGCCATTACGAAATCAACTGAAAATTCACAAAGAACGGAAGCGGAGGCAAAAGCAATTATAGATGGCCTTTATACACGATTAGTCAATGGCGAGGATTTTACGACATTGGCGAAGCGCTATTCTGAAGATCCTGGAACAAATTCTATTGGGGGAAGATATGATAGTGTAAGAAAAGACATATTTGTTCCTGAATTTGAAAAGGTTGTTTTTAATTTAAAAATAAATGCGATTTCAACTCCTTTTCTTACGGAATATGGTTACCATATTGCGACCGTAATTGCCATACGAAATGACGAACGTGATGTAAGACATATTTTAATTACGTTTAAAAAATAAAATATATGACCTCGACGCAAGCATCAAAATATAGCAAAAGGGGACGTCAAAAATGAGATTATTATTTGTTTCACAAATGTTTCCGTAATTCCATCACACATCTGTGAATAACTGAACATCAGCCCAGAATTGATCCCGTTCGATTCTCTGCGGGGCAAGGGAAAATTAGAAAATGGCGGCACGATTAAAATCCTTGCCGCCATTTTATTAACTTTTCGTGATGAATTAGCGTATTTTTTCTTCGTTTAATTTTCTTACACTATCAACGTGTCGCTATCTTAACGATCTTTTCAGTAGAAGAAAAATTATTCCCATTAACATGTATCAAATAACTTCCTGGCTTCAACACTGCTATATCCTCATCTAAATACAATCGGTTTATCCCGGCTTTTATATTTTCTCTTTTTGTTAGTAACACCCGTCCTTCCATATCTGTGATCTTGATGGTAAGCTCCTGGGCATTTCTGCATGTTATCAAAAGATTCAGCTCATCAGCACATGGCACCGGGAAAACTGAGGTCGCGAAAGATTGATTTTCCCATTGCTGAATCCCGGAAATAGCTGGATCAATGTAAACCGTATCTGTACTCAAGCTGAATGCCAGTTCATTTCCCGTTGTATCGATCAGCGTAAAAAATACCGGTTGTAGAGCAAATGTTTCCATTGCTGTAATCATGCTACCACTAGTAACTTCGAAATGAGCTATCGTTAAAATACCACTTGTATCCTGCTGATTATTTCGTACCAACGACCCATCAGTTTGTTGTGCCGAAACATTTTTTACTAATCGCAAATAAGGTGATGAAGTATAGGGCGCGTTAAATAGGGTTTGGAAAGTCGCCGGTAAAATACCTGTCGTATCCATCCTGAGCTTCCAACCTGCCCCATAAAATCCGGTTGCAGAAGTGGTATTGTCTCCTATCACTAAATCAAATGTCAATACAGTACCGGGCGCAACAGTATCATTACCGGTTGTATTCACCAGGTGAACAGGAATTCCCGACTGCGCATTCATTGCATATCCATAACGTGCACTATGCTGCTGCCCGTAATTTTGAAAGATTGCCAGTGTATCATTGTAATCTGTTGTCCCGCTTCCATCACAGTCAGCATGACACATATCAATTCCGTTTGATTGCATCACATTCCAATCCGTGGAGATATACGGATGCCAGTTGATTCCTTGCTGACCACGCACAAAACCAGCCTGGTTAAATGATACTCCCAGGTCTAACATATCAGTAACATCTACACTTAAATCATTATTGACATCACCCGGCCAGGTGGTTTTGCAGTTCTGCGATGCATTAAATGGATTGGGAATTTCACCTATTTTAGAGCCGCTGCCACCCGTAGCACCAAACATTTTATTTTGTGAATTTATCGCAACCTGCAAAAGTCCGAAACGCGAGCAACCCGCAGGCAACCATGACAGGCCGTTATCATACGAGACGTAATTATCAGCCTGTACTGGATTTACTCCGGTAAATTGTACAAAAAGATTTCCGCATGCACTGGCATAAAATGAAGTCGGATTAATTCCCGGGCCGGTGGGTAATCCGGCAGTGGTGTAACTCCAGGTCATACCGTCATCAAAAGATGTATTCACACCTCCGTTACCAGGAAAGGAAAAAAGTGTACCTGTTAGTTGGTTGTATCCGGTTACAGGTGAGGTTCCCGTATTCGACGGTATCCAGGTAGCACCACCATCGGCAGAATAAAAATCATTTCCGTTACCATAAGCAAATAATCTTCCGTTTGAATTATTTACAACGAGATGTGATGGAAAATTAGAAAAAGTAAATTGCAGCATCCACGTTCTTCCGCTGTCATTGCTGGTGTAAATTTTATTCGTTGCAATCGCGCGCAACGAAAGATCAGGCATTAAAACTAAATCATCTACTTCAAAATGTACATTAGATGAATCCCATGTAATTCCATTGTCAGCTGAAGTACAAATTTCACCGAACCCGGAGGAGGATTTCATGGAAGCAACAAGATAACCAGAAGGGTAACGCACAATTTCAGTCGGGCACCGGAAAGCAGCATCATTATCGAAGCTTACATCCCAATTCAATCCGTTATCTGCTGAACGATAAATTTGAAAGAATGCATTTGAAACATCGTGGATGCCGGCAAAGATCACGGAGTCTTCAGGAAAAGCAAAAATATGGGCATCACAATTATAAATAGCAGGATAAATACCAATTCCTTCATAGGCATATAACACAGTGGTAAATGAAGGTAATGCCAGGCGGGCTATAAAACTTCCACGTGGTCTTCCCACTAACAAGAACGAATCATTTGAATGAGCAAGAAGGCTAAGCATCTGACCCGAATAGCTTAATGTTGGCCAGAAATTTACGGGTGGGCCTGAATAATCATGGTAGTAAATATAATTACTCTCGTGAACAATAAATAATCCCGATTGTGTCAGCAGCGTAGCGTCGGGGTTATAGGAAAAGTATTGTTCAACCGACCACGTAACTCCGTTATCTGCCGATAAAAACAAGGTTGCATCATTTACAGCCAGTAATGTGTCAGAATTACGCAGCTGCCAGATATCAGAAATGCTTATACCTGTAAATGCTCCCGTGCTGTCCCAGGTTTGGCCGCTGTCACGCGACATCACAAAATAATTTCCGAATATACATCCAATGAACATCTGGCCCGTGGAAGCAGAACGTGTGATCTTGTCCGGAACAAACGATGCAGGCATTTGAATTTGCGTCCATGTAAAGCCAGAATCCGCTGAAGCAAAAAGCCTTCCCGGAAATCCAGTATTAATGAAAATCCTATCATCCGGGCCAATACAAACCGAACGCACAAGTGTATCGGGTACCGGCATTGCCTGCCACGTAATTCCTTTATCAGGACTGCGGTAAAGTCCAGCAGCGCCATAGGTTGAAGCGTAAATAGTTTGAAGCTGATCGTGCCATGCAAGAGACCTTACATCGTATCGGTGATTGGGAAGGCGACCTTGATGTATGGTCACTAAATTATCCGTCGAATTAAGCACATAACCACTATCGCAGCCTACATATATCTCGTTCCCAGGCCCGCTAATCATACAAACATCCTTGTAAGCATAATTTCCGTCCCTGGCTGTAAAGGAACATTGTCCATTTAAAAATGGGCTGATAACGAACGATAAAAATAGAATAAAGGCTGAATGACGTAATATCATAATAGGGATTTGGCAATAAAGGTAATACAACTTAGGATGAACAAATCGTTGCAAATCCTCCTCCTAAAAGTTCGACCATTTTTACTTCGTATCTATATCGTATATTTTCGTATCATATCGAACCATTTTTATATATATCATGGAATATTAAAAGTATTTCCCTGACCCGTACACAAGCACTTTTGGAAATAATAAGTTGCGTTTCTTTTGCAATTACGACAGGCTGTCTGAGTCCTGCTTTCGATCAAGAAAGTTCTATACAGCTGCAGCACTCCTTCCTCCATAACTATTTATTAAACAAATAATATTTTACAGAGCCTGAAATATTACTAATATTGAATTAATTATAAACTAAATAACCCCTACATGAAAATACAAATCCTACCCTTTGGATTTAAAAATCGTTTTTTTTCCTGCCGTTTTTATTTTTAATGACGCCTTTTGTATTTCATAAGCAAACGGCATAGTTCGTTTACGAAATAAATGAATGTCTTCACATTCGCAAATTCTCTCCGGTCATTTATACCACAGAATTATTCCCTGCTATTTTTATCAGCAGCGTATTAGTATAAAACTCAAATCCCTATAACCAAAACAGCACTATGACACAACCTACACCTTTTACCGTTAATTCGAATGTTCCGCTTAACTTCTCGTTTAATCCTGACGGGGGAACAACGATTCCCACCAAACAGATCTAAATCGCTGTTTTCGGACAGCTTATTTATAACCAGGGCGGCGGTACGGTTCCTACGCCCGGGCCTACGTATTACCTCGATGCTCAACAACTCGATGAGAAGAATAACCCCATTCCACAGCTGACAACCAATCTCCCGGCACCGGGCAGAAACACATCCGACCAGGTGATCCTGCCGAGCTTTACACTCGAGGAATGGGGAACCAATCTGAAAATGCCAATTCCTGCTTATACGGCCCCTACACCTAATGGTCTTACGCAGTATTCAGGTCGCATCGTGATTTCGATCGGCGCACCGGCACAGGTGCAGGTAGCTGCGGTAGGATCAGTTGCTTCACCCAGCGCCAGCGATCCTATCGATCCGAGCACGGGAACCTTTTGCGATTTTCTCGAGTTTACCGTACAATCGAATTCCGATGGTTCCAACAACATTGATTTCGATACGTCGGAAGTGGATTCGTTTGGCCTGCCGGTTCAACTCCAGTTTTTTCAAAAGGTGAGCAACCAACAGGTTTCTTTCGACTGCACCTTCACCGGCTCAACGACAGATCAAAGCGCAACGCTTACGTTTTCGGGAACACTGCCTGCAAGTGTCGGACAGGGCGTCATCCTCACCGGCCCCGGAATTGTTCCACCAACCTTCGTCGATTCAGTCAATATTTCAGGGTCTACCCTTAAGCTTACACAACGGGCGAATTCCACGAATGCTTCGGTTCTGTATACGGCTCAGCCTGCAGGACCCGTCGGACCATTATTGACACGCGACGTTATTTTCGGTACAGGCACGCTGAGTTTCCAGTCATTTATCAATGCACAGACAGGAAGCACAGCGGAACTCTTCATGGCGTGTATTCCTTCGGCTTCAAGCGGAATTCCACCACTTCGTCTCATCTCACCTAAAGATCTTGCTGAGATGTACACCGGGCCTGCCTACACCGATGTATTCAATAATTATTTCAACACCATGCTTGATACGTTCTTCACGCAGTACTTTACCGGGACGCTGAATGGAAAGAAATATACTGGTTCGACATTCTCTATCACTTCACAAGCAAGCGGCTCACAGCAAACGTACAGCGGTGGAGTCGTAAAACTCGCGAGTGGCAATTATGTGCTCCAACTCACGAATACCACGAATGCACAGGAAATTTATAATATCTATTATCCCTTTTTCACAGGTGTTACCGTCAATACGGTGACGTCTGGACAGGCAACAGTTTACACGCCATTTTTCCCTACGGCAGACTGCCCGGGCTGGTTAACGAAACCGAATGAATCGGCATCGCAAATGACATTCGCCTGTGATGGTGTATTCGCTGACAGCACCGAACAAACTTCTACAAGCAGCGGCTTTAACGCGAAGGTGCTCGGTGATATCGAAGACTCCATTTCGGCAGCATTCAACAGAGGCATTGCGCTGAATGATCCTTCAACATGGGGCGACATTTCAACCTGGTTCGATGGCTCTTTGACTGCCAACGTCGGAGTGTACGATTACTGGGTACAGTATTGGCATCAGAATGGTGTGATGCAGAATCAACTCGCCTATGCTTTTGCTTATGATGACAAACATGGTGCAAGCACAAATATGCAGCAATCCAATGTATCAGCTGTTGCCGTAACCTTAGGCAGCTGGGGAACTAAAGTGCTGCCTTCGATAGCCCTTACACTGCCATCGACACCAGTAACCCAGGGCGGACCGGTAACACTTTCAGCTGCCGTATCAGGAAGCGGTGCTGCTCCTGCCGGAACTGTTACGTTTTTCATTGACGGGTACGCGGTAAACAGTGCTGGTTATCCTGCAGGAATACCAGCGCTTCAACCCGTTACCCTTTCGGCCGGAATAGCAAGCCAGAGCGCCAATTGTCCGCCCATGCCCAACGGTTCATTTACGCATACGTTTACCGTGACAGCAGTTTATTCCGGCGACAGCAATTATCTCCCGGCTGTGACAACGGCGCCGCTTACGCTGAATGGTTTCGCCATCTTCATGGGCATTCCGTCTAATTCTATCACACTCGGTCAAAACCTTCCGGCAACAGCACAGGTACAAATGCCTTTCAATTCATTCTCGGGGACGCTCTTCCTGATGACATATGCGAACGGTGACCCCAATGTATTGCTGCAAAACCAGGCGATCAATATGCAGGTGAGTTCGAATCCCATATCCATCAGCTCCTACCAGGTACCGGTGTTAACTATTACAGGACAGCTCACCAATGGCAGTACGTCAATCAGTAATGTGAGCAGTTTTACGGGAATAGCCAATGGACAGGGAATCACAGGAACAGGAATTCCGGCTAATACTACCATTTCGAGCTTCAACGAGTCAAGCAATACCCTTACCATGTCGGCTGCTGCAAATGCACAGGCAGTCGCTGGCGCAGTAACAATCACGAGCGATGGCACCAATGCCGACTTCCAGCTTGCAGCGACGTTCCAGTATGCGGGCGGAGGGCCAGTGCCAACGGTTGTTGTAAGTCCGTACAACTTTGTGCCGGTGGTATGAGGTGGTTTTTCAGATAATTAATGCCTGGCTATATGTGCAGAATTAATACTTAGTACACTTTGCCCAAGTGTTTGATGGGTTGAGAGGCCAACACGTGAATTAAAAGCTCCTGATTTTTCATGAGCTTTTTGTGTTTCCCCCAATACATTATTACCAACACCCTATACACAAACCCAAAAAAACATAACAAACAATTCAAATACCATTTACATCATCAAACCATTCCACCCAAAACATCCTCCCCACCCCCTTTTTCTTCCACAATTATTTGATTTTATTGAAAGTTTATATAAACTTGTTTCATCAAACATTTAATCAACGATCATCTGAGTACACTTATGTGCATCGGTAGTTAACCGGTTCGCACAGATTTTATGGAGGAAAAAACCCCGTCCAAAATTACCGCTCCCGGCGTTTCTATGCCCTCGGGTGGCGGAGCAATGCGCAGCATCAGCGAACCTTTTAAAGCAGAAAGCTTCAGTGGCTCCGGTGGGTTTTCTATTCCTTTTGCTCTGCCCGCTGCGCGCGGGTTTTCGCCGCAGCTGAGTGTGGCTTATTCTTCGGCAGGTGGGTGCGGATTTTTCGGACTGGGGTTTGCAGCGACGTTTGATTCTGTAGCGCTTAAAACATCTACCGGTGTGCCGCGCTATGACGGACATGATGTTTTTATTCTCAGCGGTGCCGGTGAGTTAGTGCCGAAGTATGATGTTGCTGCTGGTAATTGGGAAGCCGACGTGCAGACATGGAAAGGTAATGGCGTTTCCTGGAAAATCCGCGCATATCGTCCGAGGGTGGAGGGTGCGTTCAGCCGTATCGAGCAGTGGATGAATCTTGACAGCGGACTTTCGCACTGGAAAGTGGTGACTGCGGCGAACGAGACGCATCGCTTTGGTGTTTCTGACAACGGGCGCATATACGATCCGCAAAATCCCGGGCATATTTTCGAATGGCTGATTGAAAGCAGTGAAGATGCCTGCGGAAATAAAATTCTTTATCAATACAAGGCGGGCGATACTGTTGGAATTCCTGATACGCCTTTTAATACTGCGAGAGATTTTACTTCGCAACGTTACCCGTGGAAAATTCTTTACGGGAATTACTTTGCTATACCCGGCGATAGTGCATCGGAACGATTTGCATTCGAAGTTTGTTTTGATTACGGGCAAATTAACAAAGACAATCCCGATATGCCCTGCTCGGAATGGGCTGCGCGTCCTGATCCGTTCAGCATGTATAAAAGCGGTTTCGAGATACGCACCGCACGTCGCTGCAATGGAATTTTTCTCCGTCAACGTTTTTCGCAAGAGAACAACGATCAGCCTTTCACAACACGTGCTGTATTTTTTGACTACACGTTGTCTGATTATTCGCAGCTCAGCCTGCTCGAAAGCGTTACATGGCGTGGTTATCGCATGCGCACCGGTGAAAGACCGTGGATGGAAGATATGCCGCCGGTTACGATTGGTTACCAATCGTTCGATCCTTTGCTGGCTGATTGGCAAACACTCGAAGCTGATGCGCCGGGTTATTTCAACTCTTCCGGTTTTCTCCCTGTCGATCTGGATGGCCTCGGTATTTCCGGGCTGCTTTATACAAACGAATCCTTCACCGGTTACCTCGCGCCGCTTGGTCATGGAAAGTTTGCGCCAATGCGTGTGCTCGAACAATTTCCGGCCTACCGCGATCTTGCAAACGGTACAGCAACGCTTACTTCACTTGAAGGAAACAACATACCCGATCTTGTCGTTAGTGATGGAAGCGTGAGTGGTTTTTTCGAACGTGCTGCTTATGCGGAATGGAAACCGTTCCTGCCCTTTGCGCAATTGCCCGTTGAATTTTACAGCCCGGAAAAACAATTCGTGGATCTCAGCGGTTCGGGTCGTGCAGATATTCTTTTGTTCGACAATGACGAGTTGAAGCATTATGCGTCATTGGGAAAAACAGGTTATTCCGAAGCGCGGTTTACAACGAAACCTTTTTATTTTCCGGCAGTTCCCGATGAAGACGAAGCGCAGCTGACCGGCTTTGCGGATTTTCTTGGTGATGGATTATCGCACCGTTACTTGTTGGCAAATGGCTCGCTTACGATATGGCCAAGTCTCGGACATGGAAAATTCGGTACTGGAATTTCATTTGCAAACGCACCAATGATCTACGGATTATTCGAATCGAAACGCGTGTTTCTTGTCGATGCAGACGGAAATGGTCTCACAGATATCGCGTATCTCTTTCCGGCATTTGTGCGCATCTGGTTCAATCAAAACGGAAATAGTTTCAGCGCACCAATCGACATTCCGCTTCCTGCACCATATAACACGATCAGTGAATTTACTACCGGCGATGTTACGGGATACGGAACTACTTCGCTCCTCTTCACAGTGCCATCGCCTGAGCTGCGTCATTATTATTACGACATCAGCAACAGGGAAAAACCGTATCTGCTTCGCACGATAGATAACGGAATGGGCGGCCTTTCTTCCATTGCGTATACAACTTCTGTGCTGGAACAATTGCGTGATGCGCAGCAAGGAAGAAATTGGGTAACGCGTCTGCCGATGCCCGTGCATGTCGTAAGCCGGAGCACAACTACCGATCAGTTAAGTGGTGCATCATACACACAACGCACACATTACCACGACGGTTATTTTGATCCTGAAGAACGTGAATTCCGTGGCTTTGGTTTTGTCGAAACATGGGACACGGATACTTACGAAAGGTTAAGCTCAACTGGCGATGAAGAAAATCGCGTGGAATTCGCAGCGCCCATTTATACAAAATCGTGGTTCCTCACCGGTGCATATGAAGATACGCCTTCGATCTGTCGTCAATACCAATCGGAATTCTATCGTGGTGATGCGCAGCAATGGTTGCTTCCGGAATTTTTGCTCGGACCAGATTGGGAAAATGCAGAAGCGCAATCGTTGCGGCAGGCGTATGCTTCTCTTGCCGGGCAGGGAATCCGCACAGAAATTTATGGTGAGGATAATTCACCGCTGCAGGGTGATCCGTATACGGTTACGATGAACACAATACAGGTGCGCCTGTTGCAGCCGCGCATCGAAGGAAAATATTGCTGTGTACAAACATCCGGCATCGAATCGCTTGCATATGCATACGACCGCAACGCAGCAGATCCGAAAATAACTCAGCAGCTCGTGCTGGCGATGAACGAATATGGTCAGACATTACTCGCTGCCGCCATCAGCTACCCGAGACGAAATACAGAAAACGTGCTTCCTGAACAGCAGGAATTGCATTGCGTTGTTTCGGATGTTTCGTATACAAATGCAAGTGGTGAAACAAACAATGATCCGGAAACATACTGGCAGCGTATCGGAATTTCATGGCAGCAACGATCGTACGAAATTGGCGGACTTGTTTTGCCACAGGAAAAACCGTTCACGCGAATGAATTTACTGGAGCAGGTAACTGCTGCTTTGCAAAATCCGGTCAGCGAATCCATTTCACCGCTGTGGAGTCGTTTGCTAAGCTGGTCGTATGATAACTACTGGAACGATAGCCAGACAGACATCCTGCAAGCCGGCAGTATAAATGCGCTTGCGCTACTGTGTAATTCAATGACCGCTGTGATCACACCTGCCCAGCTGACTGCAGTGTATGGCGATAAAGTCACGCAGGCGATGATGATTGAAAAATGTGGCTATACGTTTCTTGACGGTTATTGGTGGAACACGGGATTGGTGCAGCATTATTATACCGCGGCTGACCAACTGTTTTACCTGCCCTGGAAAACGGACAACCCCGTTGCGCAGGAGATCGTGGATGAAACAGGAATTGAAAGCGGGTTGAATTGTTGCACAACGATAAATTATGACTTTTACCTGCTGAATACCGTCCAGGTTAACAGCTGGTATTCTTCCACGCAGGCGCTTACAACAAACTGTGCAATTGATTATGAAGCAATGGCGCCGTGGCAGTCGGCAAATCCGAACGGAAATGTTTCTGAAGTATTGTTCGATCCTTTAGGAAAAGTGCTCGTTTCAACCATTTATGGGACGTTGCAAAATGAAGCAACCGGCGATCTTCCGGTAAGCGATTATACGATCATCGCAGATGCAGACTTCGAAGATGTAATTGCCGATCCCGCAAAATACCTGCAGGGCGCAACCAGCTTTTTCTACTATGATTTATTCGTATGGAAAAATGCGCAGCAACCCGTAAGCGCGGTTACGATTACACGAAATCTTTACGTGAGCGAACTGGAAACACAAGGCGAAGGCGAGGACGCAACGTTGATGCCGGTGACAATTACGTACAACGATGGTCTCGGACGTTTAATTCAGGCGAAAGGGAAAACCAGTCCGGGAGAACCGACGCTGAGCAGAAAATATGGCACACTTTATCATCCTGTTTCCATGAATGTTGAAAACGAACAGCGATGGATTGTAAGCGGCAGAACCGTGTATGATAACAAAGGGCAGCCGGTAGAACAATATCTTCCTTTTTTCAGCTCAACACCTTTGTTCGAAGATCAGCAGGCAATCATCGATGAAGGATTAACTCCACCGCCTGCAGTGCTGCATTATGATCCGCTTGGTCGCTTGATAAAAACTGATTCGCCGAAAGGATTTTTCTCACGAACGGTTTATTCGCCCTGGCAGGTGATGTCGTATGATTTCAACGATACATTACCTGATTCGCTTTATTATAAATCGTTCATGGCGAATTACCCGGAGCAACCTGCGCTCTGGCAGATCGAAGAAAAGGCAGCGCTTGAAGCCGCATTGCCTTGCCGGAACACACCTTCTGCAGTAGTGTACGATAACATGGGTAATACGGTTCGCAGCATTGCGTGCAACCTCGGCGTTGTTTCGCAGGATTCCATCCCGGAAGAAATTGCATGGCCGCAAACACCACAGCAAGCATGGCAGTCGCTCGTGGATGCCGGCTACCTTTCTATCGATCCCATTGCGAAAACACAGGGCATTGTGACGAAAAATTTCCAGCCTTACCAGCAAGGATTTCATGCAACCTTCATGCAGCAGTTTGGGGACAACGTGCGGCTCGAAGATTATCTCACGCAATCGTGCCTCACTACTTTGTCAGTGTTTAATGTGCAGGGACAATTGCTTTCCACTACTGATCCGCGTTTGTTTCTGCAAATGGTACGCAATGAAACGCCGCTTTACAACTTCAGAAGTACGTTTAATCTGCAGGGACAAACCGTACTCACCGAAAGCGCTGATGCAGGAATAAAATGTACACTGACGAATATGTATGGAAATAATTATTCGGCGTGGGACAGTCGCAATTTTAATGCGGTGACTGCGTATGATGTGCTCCAGCGTATGACTTCCGTGCAGGTAACCGGCGGCGATGGCGAAAGCGCAATGAACAATACCGTGCTGCTGACTATTTATGGCGAGCAGGTGCCCAATGCCGCCGAAAGTAATTTAATGGGCAACGTCTATAAGCAATATGACGAATCCGGCCTGGCTGTCATGCTGGCTTACGGACTTTCTGCTTTGCCGCTGAGTGGTGAAAATTATCTTCGTCCCGATTATAAAACAGAAGCGGACTGGACGGCAGCAGCGCAGCAGGAAATTCTTTCTTCGGAATGTTTTACTTTTTCAAAAGCGTATAACGCGGCAGGCAAACTTATTGCGGCAATGCTTCCTGATGGCAGTTCGATGAGCTATTTCTATGACATCAATGGAAAACCGTTGTCGATGCTGCAGGAAGTGAACAACGCTCCGTCTGAATCTTCATGGCAAACGGTGATCAGCACTATTGAATAC
>JALYQL010000231.1 GCA_030855855.1 Bacteroidota bacterium
ATCCAGGATAATTCTATCTTTCTTTTTTGCCATAACGCTTTGACCTTACAGCTTCAACTTCTTTGGTTATTTCCTCTAACGTAGGAGGATTTTTTTTGCTTTTGTTCTAAATTTTTTCACAATGTCTAAAAAGCTATCCGAAGAAAGATCGTGAATTGAAATGAGGTTCAGATCTGCCATACCCTTTAATAGCTGGGCGGCCTTCGGATTTATAATATCAATTCTGATCGTATTCATAACCAAATTTAATCAATAAACCTCAATAAACCGACCTCTTAGCCGCCAGCAAAGTATTCTGCAACAATCCCGTAATTGTCATCGGCCCCACTCCACCCGGCACAGGCGTGATCCAACTGCACTTCGGCGCGACTTCGTCAAACTTTACATCGCCCAATAATTTCCATCCTGATTTTGTTCCGGGAGCATCGACACGTGTGGTGCCAACGTCAATCACTACTACTCCGTCTTTCACCATACCGGCTGTAAGAAAATGTGGTTTGCCGATGGCGACAACGATAATATCTGCTTCGCGTGTAAATTTTGAAATGTCTTTCGTGCGCGAATGCACCAATGTCACTGTGCAGTTTCCCGGATTTGCATTACGCGCCAATAAAATGCTCATCGGTGATCCTACAATATTGCTTCTGCCGATGACGACGCAGTTTTTCCCTGACGTTTCAATCTTGCAACGATCGAGCAGCTGCACAATTCCGTAAGGTGTAGCAGGCAAATAGCAAGGAAGATTCAACACCATACGTCCGACATTGGAAGGATGAAAGCCATCCACATCTTTTTTCGGATCAACAGCTTCGATTATTTTCTGCTCGTTGATGTGCTTTGGCAAAGGAAGCTGAACGATGAATCCGTCAATTGCATTATCAGCATTCAGCTTTGCGACGGTGGCGAGTAATTCTGCCTCAGTAGCGGTTTCTTCGAGATGAATTAATGTAGAATGAAATCCGGCTTTCTCACAGGCTTTTACTTTTGCATTGACGTAGGTGAGACTTCCGCCATCATTCCCGACAAGCACAGCCGCCAAATGCGGTGGCCGGTTTCCTGCAGCTACATGCAATTTCACTTCTTCAGCCATCTCGGACTGGATAGTTGCTGCAATTAATTTTCCGTCGATTAGGGACATTGGTCAAAAGTCATTGGTCATTTGGTCATTGGTTATTAGCCAATTTCAATGGAGTGACCTGGGGTTTATACGGTGCCCGGCCGATTGAATTAATATATCCATTGAGCATTTTATGGATACGTTCTAATTTTGTGATTAACTCAGCACCTGTTTCTTTTTCAATCAGTTTCCTATTTACAGCCTTTTGTATCCATGTTGAAGTTTCAGTCAGCGACCCTCTTGAGTAAAAACAAAACTGCTTATTTTCCTTGTAGTGAAATCTCCCGTACCCTTCAGAAATATTAGCAGAGATTGAATCAACGGATTTCACCAATTGTTTCCCAACAGTGTCTTTTGCAAAATAGTCCCATCGATTAACAATCTCCCATACTTCTTCGCCGATACTCATACTTTCTTTGTAAACATTCAAATCGTCCAGTCTCATAAAAATAAATTTAAATTCAATAAAAAAACAACTCTAAAAAAAATCTACCTGAAAAATACTACTTCCTGATTGCCAATAACTAATGACAAGTGTCTAATGACCAATGACTTATTTCCTCATCTGCGGCATGTTGCGCATCATCTTCGCCATCTGACCTTTGTCCTGCATCACACGCATCATCTTCCTTGTATCTTCGAATTGTTTGATGAGACGATTTACTTCCTGGATATTTCTTCCTGCACCTTTTGCAATCCGTGCTTTGCGGTTTCCGTTTAATAATTCAGGATGCTCGCGCTCATCGGGTGTCATCGACTGAATGATCGCTTCGATGTGCTTGAACGCGTCGTCGTTGATGTCAATATCTTTGATCGCTTTGCCAACGCCGGGAATCATTCCCATGAGGTCTTTTACATTTCCCATTTTTTTGATCTGCTGAAGCTGACCAAGAAAATCGTTGAAGCTGAATTTATTTTTCGCGATCCGTTCCTGGATACGACGGTTTTCTTTTTCGTCAAATTGTTCCTGCGCACGTTCAACAAGCGTAACAACATCGCCCATGCCGAGAATACGATCGGCCATACGTTCAGGGTAGAACACATCGAGCGCATCCATCTTCTCGCCGGTTCCGACAAATTTGATCGGCTTGTTGACGATTGATTTAATTGAAAGCGCCGCACCACCACGGGTATCACCGTCGAGCTTGGTAAGAATTACTCCGTCAAAATCCAGCTTATCGTTGAATGCTTTTGCAGTGTTCACCGCATCCTGGCCGGTCATGGAATCGACCACAAACAAGATCTCATCGGGGCTTACTGCTTTTTTAACAGCAGCGATCTCATCCATCATGAGCTCATCAATGGCAAGACGTCCGGCGGTATCGATAATAACGACTGAATTTCCGTTAATCTTCGCGTGCGCCACCGCTTTTTTAGCAATGGAAACCGCGTCTTTATTATCAGGTTCAGCAAAAACTTCAACGCCGATCTGCTCGCCTAAAACTTTGAGCTGGTCGATAGCGGCCGGACGATAAATATCGCAGGCAACGAGCAGTGGATTTTTTCCTTTTTTCGTTTTCAGGTAATTCGCAAGCTTACCGGAGAAAGTTGTTTTACCCGAACCTTGCAATCCTGACATAAGGATTACCGTCGGATTGCCACCGAGCTTAATCTCAGCTGCCGCACCGCCCATCAGATCTTTCAACTCATCGTGCGTGATCTTGATGAGCAATTGTCCCGGAGAAACCGCAGACAATACGTTCTGACCAAGCGCTTTTGTTTTGATATCATCCGTAAACTTTTTCGCTACGGAATAAGAAACGTCCGCGTCGAGCAACGCTTTGCGGATCTCTTTGATGGTTTCAGCAACGTTGAGCTCGGTGATCTTGCCTTCACCTTTGAGAACCTTAAATGCTCTTTCGAGCTTATCACTTAAATTATCGAACATTTTTCTGCGAAATTTTGGAGTACAAAGATAAGGAAAAGCGGGTGTCAAAAATGAAGTCGGCGGTGATGAAATCTTGAGATTCTAATAATATTAACTTTGCCACATCTTCAACCCCTTTTGCTTCCCATAATCAAAAAATGAAACATTGTTTTTTTATTTACCCGCTCCTGCTGATAGTCGGCACAGCTTCTTCACAACGTATCGGGTGTGGAGTTTTTGCAACGGGCATGTTCCATAGCTACTATGATACGTATGATTCGCCTCACCATGGTTCTAAAAGCGGAATGACACCGGGTGGCGGGATCAATTTCACTTTTTATAAGGAAGGAAACAGTAAAGACAACCTGCGCGTAAATTCGTTCGACGTCAGCTTTTATCAAAAGGAAACTGACTCTATTCATGCCATGACTTATGACACAGGTTCAGCCCCTGTGATTAATTTTTATGGTACACAAACTGTCAGATACACTTTTTTAAGGTATAGTCATTCAAACTACCTGCAAGTCGGAGAATCGCCGTTCCTGTATTGTATTATAGGAATACAGCTGGGAGGGATACTGAACAAATCGAGCTACAATCTTCCCGGCTATGATCCTTCACAGCATTATCTTGATCCTTCGTGGAAGGGAGAGTTGCCCAAAAAAACACATGGCGCTTTCGGAGGTTTTCATGTGGGAATGGCTTATGAATTTCAGAGGTTTTTTCTGACCGCGGAAGGGCATGTTGATTATCCATTTTTCAGATTTCCGTATTATTCCCTGGGTTTGAGATTAGCTTTCCAGGCGGGAATTACCATTCCGATTGATTTTAAGCGGAAATAATTTTTCACTCCTGCATTCTATTAAGATATGAAGCAAAAACCGTTTAGCAGATTTGGAATCCTTTTGCTCTTGCTGTGTAGTGGCGGAGAAATAGGTGGTCAGAATATAGGTGTCAGCGGAAGTTTGCTTGGGTATTTCCCTTCTTACAAAAGAGAAGAGCTGAATGGGATCATACTGACGCACATTGCAAAATTAACTCCTGGTTTTTATCTTGAAGCTACCTTTCTCAGACCTGATCATCCCAAACCGTGGGGGTTTGTTAATGGAGGAATCGGGGTGAATTATTTTTTTCCTGTTCTTGATTCTGCAATAATTGAAGCTGAATTGCATAGCGGTCAAAATCTGCATTTTCGTGGCAGACACAAAGTTGCAATCAAGGGAATGTATTTCCGCCAGGCATTTGAAATTCCGCAACAATACAGCCTTTTCACTTTTTCACTTGGTTATACTGTTGGCTGGTTTTTCAGTTCTGTTACGCCAGTGTTGCCGGTGAACAGCGCTGGTTTCCCTTATTCTGAGGCAGACTTTGCACCTTTGGCACTGGCTCCGGTCAAAAACAATCAGCTCAATTTCCAATTCCATTTATCAGGGCATTATGAATTGGAGCACTTTTTTCTGTTTGGGAATTACACGATCATGGTGAATGGAATTTTGTTACGCGATACTCAGCTGAGGCACGGGGTTTCACTGGGAATATTTTATCCGTTGCTGAAAATAAACAGGAGGAAGAATTACAATTCCAATTCCATGTGATCCCGGCCCTTAAACCTTCTTTCACACCATATAAGAGGTTGAAAAAGTTAAAATTTAAGCCTGGCACTTAAAACCCGGACTCGAGTCTCAGGTTAGCAGTATATTAGCGCAATTATTTACCCCATAAATCAAAACCCTATTCAAATGTATTTACAAGGCAGAAAATCCTTCGTGGCAACTTTTGTTGTTGCTTTCTCTTTACTATTTACGAACCTTTCAGCACAGTCCAAGACGGATAAAGCAAAGGTGACTGAAGGTCCTGAAGTAGAATCCAAACGATCATCCGTACAGGATATCTGCGGGTATGATGAATCTGGATACTATACTGTAAGACTTGAGAAATCAACTTATTACCTCGAGCATATTAATAAGCAAATGGTTGTGGACAAAAGCGCAAAAATTGTGGCCCAGAAACAGGGGCAGTTAAAAATGGAATACAACTATTGTTCGATGATGGAGGGAAACCTTTATATGTACTCCACCACTAAGGACACGAAAACCAGCACTGCGAGGTTGTATGTTCAGTCGGTTTCAACATCCACGCTTCTTCCCGATAATAACCCGAAGGAAATTGCTTCGTCTGCATATGTGACAAAACGATTTATGATGAGCTCTTACACAATAGGAGGATCATTTTCAAGCGCAATTTCACCGGATGAATCTCATTTGCTTATTTACAGCGCTGAAATGAGTAAAGATAATAACGGAGATTTACAGACAGACAAGACTTTCCACCTGACTGTTTTGAATTCTAAAATGGGACAGGAATGGGAGAAAGAAATACGACTGCCATACGCTCCCGATATTTTTACAATGGAACAAATCAAACTTGATGATAAGGGGAATGTCTATATTATTGGAATAGAATACCAGGAAAAATCTGAAGCACGTATTTCCCGACGGGAGGGAAAGCCGTCGTACACCTATCATTTGTTCAGGTACGCGGATAAGGGAAGCGACGTTATGGAAATGGCGCTCGACCTCAAAGGCAAATTTATCACTGATGTTCAGATTGACGGTGCTCCTAACGGAGACATCATTGCCTCGGGCTTTTATTCCGAAACCGGCACGTTCAGCGTAAAAGGTGCATTTTACATGTCTATTGATTCTAAAACAAGAGAAGTTAAAATAAAGCAGCTTTCAGAATTTCCAACTGATTTTATCACTCAGTATTATTCGGAAAGAGAAAAAAAGAAAGAAAAAAAGAAAGAGGCAAAAGGAGATGAAGCTGAGCTTTACCAGTTTCGTCTTGACAATCTCCTGATTCGTGAGGATGGCGGGGTGACGCTTATTGCGGAACAGTTTTTTATTGAAGAAAGAACTTATATAACTACAGATTCACAGGGTCGCACTACTACACGTACTGTTTATTATTATAACTACAACGACATCCTTGTTTTGAGCTTTGATAAGACCGGCATGGTTGAATGGAAAACAAAAATCCCGAAACGCCAGGTCACAACGAATGACGGTGGCTATTATTCTTCCTACAACTTTTCAGTGATCGGCGATAAGATCTACTTCATCTTTAACGACAACCCGAAAAATCTTTTCCTGCCAAAAGATCAAAAACCGTATCCATTTTCCGGATCTAAAGAGCTTGCGGTTGTGCTGGTGGAAGTGGATGCGAGCGGAAAATCAACGAAAGAATTATTAATGACAACCGAAAAAGGCGATCTTATTGTCCGCCCGAAAATGTGCAAACAAACCGGCGCAAAAGAAGTACTTATCTGCAGCCAGAAAACAAAAGTCTACCAGTTCAGCAAAGTAGTATTTAAATAATCTTTTG
>JALYQL010000234.1 GCA_030855855.1 Bacteroidota bacterium
GTGTAAGCCAGTCTTTAACTGAAATATCATTCGCCGCCGCAGGTAAAAGAGAGCAGATGATTCCCCAGACAATTGCGACAATAAATATTTTCATCGCTTCAATCTCGCGCAGCCGTCGCCATCTTCCTTTCAGCTTTACAAACGGAAATGCGTAAGCAAAAGAAAGGAATGCCGGAAGCAATGCGATCAACTGCGAACGATGGTACAATTGAAAAAAGCTCCATCCGGCTGCAATGGCTGTTATGCCGGAAATAATGGCAAGGAAAATTTTATGGTCACTGTTCCATTTATGCCGGCTGAACTCACTTTCAATAAATGGATTGCCGAAAGCGGAAGGAAGACGCTGAAGATTGTAGAGAAAAAAAGTGCCGCTGAACACAAAAACAAAAAGAGCCGGGCGGAGGTGGTAACCGAAAATAAACTGCGAAACCAGCACCATTGCTACAGCGCACAATGCTATATGAAAATTACTGTAGAGATAAAAATCGAAAATTGCCCTGAGACGTTTCGACATCCCGCAGACGATTAATTTGAATTGTTGATGATCGCGTTCGTAGTGAGTCCGCCTATCATTCCTATTCCGCCCCAGATCAGCGCGCGGAAAATCCTGCGTTTCCTTGCTTCCTTTTCATAGCCTAAAAGATAGGTGTCGTATTTCAGGTAAGAGGGGTTCGAAACAGTTCCGGGTTTGATTTTGATCCTGAAAAATGTGGTAGTTCCCGCGTAAGCAAATGGCGTAAGAAAGGGTGCGACAAATCCTCCGTATAATCCGCCCGCAAATCCAAATGCGAAAGCACCTGCCGACCATACCGGGCAACGATACGACCTGATAGCATCACGTTCGCCCTGCAAAAAATACCGCACTTCCTGGGCCGTATAATAATTTCCGAAAAGCGTATCCTGCCGGTAGAAAACTGTTTCTACGCCGTTCTTGTATTTAACAGAGTAAACAAGGTCAATATCAATAAAATCGGCTTTAAAATTTCCTTTTTTTAAAACAAGAATCTTCAGTTGCTCGTCAGAAGAATCTTTTACCACACCCGTTACGGTTCTGCCGCTCATGAGGTACACAGTATCCATTGCCTCAGCAGTCTGGCTGAAAAGCCGGAAGGTGAAAAATGAAAGAAGAAAGAAAAAGAAAAGCCTTTTCATACCGGGGATAAGGTTCGGCCAAAGATAAGGATCAAAAGGTAAAAACACCGGAGAAATCTGATAAAGGTCAGAAAAAAACGCGTCTTTTCTACTTATCTTTGTCGGCCCTTTAATGAGCATCTCACCCATCATCCTGCTCAAAATCAAACTTACTTCTATGGCAACAGACAATTTTACAAGACGTCACATCGGCCCCTCTGAAAACGATGTGAATGAAATGCTTAAAGCAACAGGTGTTTCTTCAATTGATGAATTAATTGACCAGGTAATTCCTTCAAATATCCGGCTCAAAAAACCACTTGACTTACCGGAAGGACTTAGCGAATTTGAATATCTCCGCGAACTCGAAGCTGTCGGAGCAAAAAATAAAGTGTTCCGTTCCTGCATCGGGCTCGGTTATTACGGCACAATTATCCCGCCGGTTATTCAGCGCAATGTTCTTGAAAATCCAGGCTGGTACACTGCTTATACTCCTTACCAGGCAGAAATCGCGCAGGGCCGTCTCGAAGCGCTTTTGAATTTCCAGACCATGGTGATGGACCTTACAGCCATGCCTATTGCCAATGCTTCTCTCCTCGACGAAGCTACTGCTGCTGCCGAAGCGATGTTCATGATTTATGGCAACAGAAGTCGTGACGCGGTGAAACGGAACACCAATAAATTTTTCGTTTCCGAAACCTGTTTCCCGCAAAATATTGACTTGCTCATCACGCGTTCTGCCCCGCTCGGTATTGAACTCGTAATTGGCAACGCGGAATCTTTCACCTTCACCGATGAATTTTTCGGCGCGTTAATTCAATATCCTGATCTTAACGGAGAGATTACCGATTATAAAAAATTCACCGATGCTGCTCACGCTGTCGGCGCAGGAGTTGCGGTTGCAACTGATCTTCTCGCCCTGACCATGATTACCCCTCCGGGTGAATGGGGCGCTGATGTTGTTGTCGGAAATTCACAACGCTTTGGTGTACCAATGGGTTATGGCGGACCACACGCTGCTTTCTTTGCAGCCCGTGAAGATTACAAACGGTTGTTGCCGGGCCGCATCATCGGTGTGTCGCTTGACAGCAATGGGAAAAATGCATTGCGTATGGCATTGCAGACACGTGAGCAGCACATCAAACGCGATAAAGCAACTTCAAACATCTGCACCGCGCAGGCATTGCTCGCCATCATGGCAAGTATGTACGCGGTTTATCACGGACCAAAAGGCCTTCTTGCAATTGCACAGGAAGTGCATAACAATACACGCATTGTTGTAAAGGCATTGGAAAAAGCCGGATTCAAAAAAATCAATTCAGCGTATTTCGATACTGTTTCTTTTGAATTGCCTGCGAACTATTCACTTGAAAAAATCCGCACAGAAGCGGAAAGCCGTGAAGTGAATTTCCGTTATGGAAAACATACTATTCACATTAGTCTTGATCAAAGCCATCAGCAAAATGACATTGCAGATATTCTTGCATCATTCAATGTGAAGGCAGGAGATGCTGCGGCGTCACCAGTCAAAGGAACAATTAAACGCGAAACTGATTTCCTTACACATCCTGTCTTTAACACCTATCATTCCGAAACAGAAATGATGCGCTACATCAAGCGTCTCGAAAATAAAGATCTTTCGCTTGTGCATTCGATGATCTCGCTCGGAAGCTGCACGATGAAATTAAATGCCGCTGCAGAATTGATGCCGATCACCTGGCCTTCATTCGCGAATATTCATCCTTTTGCGCCAATTGAGCAGGCCGAAGGATATCGCATCGTCATTGATGAGCTTAATAAATCGCTGAGCGAAGTCACAGGTTTCGCTTCCATGTCTTTCCAGCCGAATTCCGGCGCGCAGGGAGAATATGCAGGACTCATGGTGATCCGCGCTTACCATATAAGCCGTGGAGATGCACACCGTAATGTCGCATTGATTCCGTCATCCGCTCACGGAACAAACCCGGCTTCAGCGGCGATGGCAGGAATGAATATCATCATCGTGAAATGCGATGAAAAGGGAAATATTGACGTAAACGATCTGCGCACAAAAGCGGAGACGAATAAAGAAAAGCTTTCGTGCCTGATGGTAACTTATCCATCCACACACGGCGTTTACGAAGAATCCATCATTGAAATTACTTCGATCATTCATGCGAATGGCGGACAGGTGTATATGGACGGCGCGAACATGAACGCGCAGGTCGGATTAACAAGCCCGGGAAATATCGGCGCTGATGTCTGCCATCTGAATCTACACAAAACATTCGCGATTCCTCATGGGGGCGGAGGACCAGGCGTGGGACCAATCGGTGTTGCAAAACATCTTGTTCCTTTCCTTCCTTCCCATCCTGTTATCCGTACCGGTGGCGACCAGGCGATTCATGCGATCTCTGCAGCGCCATTCGGAAGTTCGCTTATCCTTCTTATTTCTTATGGATATGTGAAGATGCTTGGCGGAAACGGCATGACCGAATCCACAAAAACAGCGATCCTGAATGCGAATTATATTAAGGAAAAGCTGAAAGGAAATTTCGAAACGCTTTATACCAACATCAACGGAAGAGTTGCACACGAAATGATCCTGCAGTGCGCGGATTTTAAACGCACCGCAAAAGTGGAAGTGGCTGATATCGCGAAACGACTGATGGATTACGGATTTCATGCACCAACCGTTTCATTCCCTGTACATGATACCTTAATGGTAGAGCCGACAGAAAGTGAAACGAAATCGGAGCTCGACCGTTTCTGTGAAGCAATGATCAGCATCCGCAATGAGATCATGGAGATCGCGGATGGTAAATCGGATGTGGCGGATAATGTGCTCAAGAATGCGCCTCATACTGCGGCAAGTGTGATCACCGACAGTTGGAGCCACCCTTATTCCCGTGAAAAAGCAGTTTATCCGTTAACGTGGGTACGCGATCTGAAATTCTGGCCAAGTGTAGGAAGAGTTGATAACGCGTATGGCGATCGTAACCTGGTTTGCTCCTGCCTGCCGATCGAAGCGTATATGGAACCCGCAAGTGCCTGATTATCAGATTGAAAATATTGTCCTGCTGAATCTCAACGATTTACACGTGAATCGCTGAATGCCTTGATTTTGTTGGATAATATGTTATTTTTGTAACCCGTATTAAAAACAAAGACCAAAACCTTAAAAAAGTAAAAATGAAAAAAATTTACTCTACAGTTGCTCTTCTTGCTATTGGCGTAAGCGCAATTGCACAAAGCAGCACTAAAGTTGCAGCTTCACTTCCTGCCGGAATTAATGTTGCACCAAATCAGACTCCTTCAGTAATTCACCATTCTCCCAACAGCACACAAGCTCAAGGCGATACTGTTTTCGTATTTGACGGTCAGTACATCTATGACTGGAATTCTACGCTTCCTGCAGCTTTCGCTATTCAGACTGAAGATGTCGACAATGCACAAGTAGCTGCAGCATTGCAGTCTTCTGCTTTCGGACCTGCTTCTGATTTCGTGTTCTTCTACGATGAAGATCCGACAAGCCCGTTACATTACGGACACCCTGATTCTGTGTTCTTCGGTGGCGCTACATCATGGTTGAATCCGCTCGGACAAGCTGACAACTGGCTTGAAATGGGACCAATCACAGTTCCTGCTACAGGTGGTACTTTGAAATGGAGACACAACATGCCTGATGGTTCTTACCGTGATGGTTATGAAGTGCTCATCAACACAAACAGCCTTGACTTCGGTGACTTCTCTAATCCTGCAGTTTTCTCAGTTGCTGATAACGCATCTTCAACAGCTGGCGATACAGTAAATACACCATACACTGTATTCGAACAGCGTTTTGCTGATATCAGCACCTACGCTGGCCAGGATATTTACATCGCATTCCACCACAACGCGAATGATATGTTCATCCTTTACATCACAGACGTTATCCTTCTTGAAGGACCTGCTTCTGTTGAAGCTCCATCTGCAAATGGTCTTACCATTAACCAGAACGTCCCTAATCCTGCGAACGGAACAACAATGATTCCTTTCACATTGGTTGATAACAGCGATGTTCTTTTCACTGTAACAGATCTTACAGGAAAAGTTGTTTACACAGAAAATCTTGCAAACCAGTCTGCAGGTCTTCATAACGTAAACATGAGCACAGCTAACCTTACAAACGGAATGTATTTCTACAGCTTCACTGTAAATGGTCAGACAAGCTCACGCAAAATGACAGTTGCGAATAACTAAGCAATAGCATAATAAAAGAGAGGCGTTACCATTCCGGTAGCGCCTTTTTTTTGCCCGTTGCTTACCTCCTCATGATTCAGTTTGCTGCATTAAACCTTTTTTTAACTAAAAAAAAGGAGCAGGGAATATTGAATCTCTTATATTTGTAATAGAGCAAAATAACTAAAACCGTATTATTCCATAAACATGAAAACACTTTACTCTACTCTGATCGCAACTTGTATCGGTGTATCGGCATTTGCGCAAAGCAATATCCTCGCTACTCCATCAGCGAACCGCCCGCTGAACCCGGTTCAAAAATCAGTAAACCCTTACTCTTACCAGGCGGCACGCAATGCTAATCCTACTTCCACCCAGGCTACTATGTCTTTTTACACAGACTACGGCTTTATGGATGATGATTTCCAGGTAAACACACAGGGTTTCACCTACTCCCGCTACATCTGGGATATGAACATGAGATACGATCTCGCTAACGGAGATACAAGCCTTCGTTGGGGAACAGTTGACTTCAACCCATTGTACGATTCTTACAACGGATCTGTTCAGATCGCGTCTACATCTTACAACAGTGTAACCATTGATACTATTTTCTTCAATGCAGGTCACTCTAACTACTCCGGAACAAATGATACAATTCTTATTAGAATTGTTCAGTGTTCTGCGGCAGGTTACCCGACCACAACAGCGTTGGTTCTTCACACAGACACTATCATCTCTAACACTTCCATCACAGCAAGCAACACGTGGCTTAGTAATGGTACTTTTTTCACCACTCCGAATTTCACAATGAGCAACGCAACAAAATTCGCGGTGAAAGTTGAATACTACGGAAACTCACAAGATACATTTGGTATGACTGCAGGTTTTGGTGATATGGGAATTCAGTGCCCGGCAAATCAGACACTGCCGAACTTCGCTGCTGTGACCAACTACGATCCGAACAGCTATCGTCACGACATGCGTTTTGCAGGTCCGCCAAACAACCTTCCACAGCTTCCTACATCCACAGGTGCTGATACTTATTATGAGTGCGACGGAACTGCTGGTTACCTGGTAGGATCAGACAGCGAAAACTACCTTCAGAACTGGGATCTTTGGATTCACGCTACTGTTGATGGAGTTGGTATCAATGAAACAAACGGTACACTTGGTGTTGGTCAGAACTATCCAAACCCTGCTACAGGCGAAACAGAAATTCCTTACGAATTGAAAAACAACAGCGCAGTATCGCTTACTATTTTCGATGTTACAGGAAATGAAGTAATGTTACAAAAAACAAACGCGAACGCAGGCCGTAACATCTTCAAAGTGTCTACAGCTAATCTTGCTGCCGGTGTTTATTACTACACTGTTTCTACAACAGAAGGTTCTATCACCCACAAAATGGTTGTTGCACAATAATCATTCTGCAATTGAAATAAAAAATGCTCCCGGCTATCCGGGAGCATTTTTTTTATGATCTGATTGATTGCTGATTTTACATTCCTTTTTCAAGACGTTCCCTGAATTGCTTGAGGAACTTTGTTGCATAGACAAAATCGGAAAGCTCTTTATTATCCGAGCTGAGAATTTCTTTGCGCGTGCCTTCCCATACTTTCTCACCTTTATGAAGAAACGCAATATGATCGCCGATCTCCAGAACGGAATTCATATCGTGTGTAATGACCACTGTTGTTATATTGAATTCTTCCGTAATTTCCTTGATCAGCTCGTCAATAAGAATGGACGTTTTCGGATCAAGGCCTGAGTTGGGTTCGTCGCAGAAAAGATATTTCGGCTTTACGGAAATTGCTCTTGCAATAGCCACACGTTTTTTCATTCCGCCACTCAGTTCAGCAGGAAAAAGCTTCACGACGTTTTGTAAGTTCACTCGCTCGAGGCAGAACATCACACGCTCCAGCTTTTCAGCATAAGACATGGTCGTAAACATCGAAAGCGGGAACATTACATTTTCTTCCACTGTCATCGAGTCGAATAAAGCGGAACCCTGGAAAAGCATTCCTATCTGCTGGCGAATGATTTTCTGCTGATCGAAATCCATTCGGAGAAAATCCTGGCCATCGTACAGCACTTCTCCCTGCTCAGGAACGATCAGCCCCACCATACATTTGATCAGCACCGATTTTCCTGTGCCCGACTCGCCGATGATGAGATTTGTTTTTCCACGTTCGAAGGTGAATGAAAAATCGCGGAGAATAACCTTCTCACCGAATGCCTTGCTAAGGTTTTTTACTTCGATCATGCGAGAAGAAGCTGTGTGAGAATAAAATTGAAAAGCAATAAAACAATAATGCTATAAACCACGGCCCGCGTGCTGGCCTGCCCTACTTCGAGCGAGCCACCTTTCACATAATAACCCTGGTAAGCGGAAACAGATGGAATGATAAATCCGAAGAACAATGTTTTTATGACCGCGTAAAAAACATTGTAAGGATGAAACTCATACTGTATCCCGTAAACGAATTCGTAAGGAGTAACAACTCCTGCGGCAACGCCCAGCACCAGCCCGCCGAGATGCCCGAGGAACATGCTGATGCAGACTACAAACGGTGAGATAAAAACAGATGCAAGGATCTTTGGAAGGATAAGGAAGCTGGCCGAATTAACGCCCATTACATCAAGCGCGTCGATCTGTTCAGACACACGCATATTGCCGATCTCTGAAGCGATGCTGGAACCTACTTTACCGGCAAGAATAAGGCTGACGATGGTCGGTGAAAATTCAAGGATGATGGAATCGCGGGCGGCAACGCCTACGGCGTAAAGCGGGATCCACGGACTTTCAAATCCGAAAGCAGACTGGATAGTGATAACCGCTCCCATAAAAACGGAGATGATCGCCACAATTCCCAGAGATCCGATTCCGATAGCGTTGACCTCTGTAAAAAAACGGTCCCAGAAAATGCTCCTTTTTTCAGGACGCCTGAATACCCGGCGGAGCAAGAGCCAGTATTGGCCAATATGGTAAAGTAGTCGGATAGGATTCATCAGAAGAGGCCAAAATTACGGAATATTAGTCCGCCGTGGTCAACGAAAACACACGAAAAACAGGCTTCGGAGCGTTAACTTAGGGGCGATCGGCCACGCTTTTTCTTATATTTGAATTAATCTTACTTCTATGCGCAGCTTCAAACGTTTTATTCCCTTTCTTTTTGTCGCGGCGATTGCCTGTACAAGCCTTGAAAGCTGCTTCATCTTCCACGGAAAAAATAATTGTGGCGATTGTCCCAATTTTAAATCCAACGGAAAGCCTAAAAAGATGAAAAAGAAGAAACATCACTGAGGTGATGTACGAATTACGTTTTACGAATTACGATTTCAAAATCGTACATCCCACATCGTACATCAAAATACCCTCTTTTAGGTACATTTCTGCCGCCCGCATAGGCCGTACCTTTGCAGTAAGCTAAAAATTATGTTGAAGAAGATGGATAACCTTGCCTCCCTTGCCCCCGGTGAACAGGCGGTTATTGACTCGTTTACAGATGTTGAGCTTTCTCTTAAGCTATTGGAGATGGGATGTACTCCTGGTGAAGTCGTGGAGCTTGAAAAAGTGGCGCCTTTCGGAGATCCTATAGCTATCAATATTTCGGGGTATGTGCTGAGCCTGCGCCGCGCAGAAGCAGCAACAGTAAACATTCGCCGCCTTATCATTAAAAAATAATTTGCCTTTCCGTGGAAACACCTAAACCGGATTCCGTCATCCACAGGAAAGTCGCACTCGTCGGAAATCCCAACAGCGGAAAATCCACGCTCTTTAATGTGCTCACCGGGCTGAATCAAAAGACCGGAAATTTCCCGGGTGTTACTGTAGATAAAAAAACCGCGAATGTAAGGAAGCAATACGGCAAAGAGTTTTTCTCGCTTCATTACACAGATCTTCCCGGCACATACAGCCTTTACCCAAAATCGCTCGATGAAGAAGTTGCTGCGCGCGTTTTAACGGAAACGGAAAATCCTGATCATCCCGATGTGGTGGTGATCGTAGCTGACGCTACCAATTTAAAACGCAGCTTATTTCTTGCCGGGCAGATCATCGACCTGAACATGCCTTGCATTCTAGTGCTTAACATGATCGACGAAGCGGAAAAAGCGAATTTTTTCATTGATAAAGATCGTCTGTCAAACAGATTGGGAATTCCGGTGATAGCCACAAGCGCACGCCACAAAACAGGAATTGACCAGCTTGAAAGAACAATATGCGGCGAAGTGACAGAACCTGCCTACCGTTTTATCGATCCTTCGAATATTGCAACAGAAGCGGTAAAGCTGGTGCAGAAAAGTATTGATCCCGCCATGAAAGAATTCCAGGCGCTGCATCGTGCGCATCGTTTGTTTGAAACGAATATGGAGTGGAGGGAAAAACTAGCAGCTGCCGGATTTTCTCCTTCTGCGACTCAGGCTGAAGAAAGTCTTTTACGCTATAGCATCATCGGCGAACATATTGCGGAATGCACCGGGAAAAAAGCGGAACGTCCTGCACTCACCACAAAGCTGGATAAAATTCTCACGCACAAAGTCTGGGGATATGTGATCTTTCTTTTGCTGATGGTGATCGTTTTCCAGGCCATTTTTTTCCTCGCACAATTACCGATGGAATGGATCGAATCCGGTTTTGCATGGATACAATCCTGGTGCTCGCAACATTTTCCTGCCGGCATCTTAACCGATCTTTTTGTCAATGGAATTCTTGCCGGGTTGAGCGGTGTAGTGGTTTTTATTCCGCAGATCGCGCTGCTGTTTTTCTTTATCGGCATGCTGGAGGATTCCGGGTATATGTCGCGCGTTACTTTTATCATGGACAAGCTCATGCGGCGAATCGGTTTGCATGGACGTTCGGTAATTCCATTGATGAGCGCGATGGCCTGTGCCGTGCCGGCAATCATGAGTACACGCACAATCAGCAACTGGAAAGAACGCATCATCACTATCATGGTTACACCGCTGATGAGCTGCAGCGCACGTTTGCCGGTTTACACATTGCTGATCTCGCTTGTGATTCCGGCTAAAACTGTCGGAGGGATTTTTAATCTGCAGGGGCTTGCATTAATGGGCATGTACCTGCTCGGGTTTATCAGCGCGATCGCTGCGGCGTGGGTGATCAGTAAAATAATAAAGGCAAGAGAAAAAAGCTGGTTCATCATGGAGCTGCCGGTTTATCGAATGCCGAAATGGTCTAATGTGTTTTATACCATTTTCGAAAAAGTAAAAGTGTTTTTGTTCGATGCCGGAAAAGTAATTGTTGCGATTGCTGTGGTGCTCTGGGTGCTGGCTTCGTATGGTCCGGGAAAAGATTTTAAACAAGCATCGCTCGAGCTTGAATCGTTGAAAACAAACAAAACGTTACAATACGAAAAGTTCTTTGCGGATAAATATACGTGGGAAGAGTTTAATGCAATGGAGTCGATTCATTCTGCTGAAATGCAATCTCTCGAATCAAAAAAACTGGAGCTTTCTTACGCCGGTCGTCTCGGAAAATTTATCGAGCCTGCCATCCGCCCGCTCGGCTTCGACTGGAAGATCGGCATTTCACTCATCACTTCTCTTGCCGCGCGTGAAGTGTTTGTGGGTACAATGGCAACCATCTACAGCGCGGGCGGCGAAGACAACACCGAGCCCATCCGCGAACGCATGCGTGCCGAACGTGATCCTGAAACCGGGAAGCCTGTTTACACGCTGGCGACCGGAATTTCATTGATGCTTTTCTATGCCTTTGCCATGCAGTGCATGAGCACAATAGCTGTGGTGAGAAGAGAAACCAAAAGCTGGAAATGGCCCGCGATACAATTCGCATACATGGGCGTGCTGGCATATGTAGCAAGTCTTATTGCTTACCAGCTGCTCAAATAAAAATCCGGATTTTTTTGTGATGAACTAGAGATCCCAGACGCTCGCCCTACGCAAACGTTTTGGTTTGAAATATTCTTTGTGTTCAAGAATAAACGCCATGATGAAATACATGATCACAGGCGAGCCGACAGTAAAAAATGACAGGTAAATAAAATACATCCGGATCCGCGTAGGGCGAATGCCGAGCTTGCTGCCCCACCAATTGCACACACCGAATGCGCGCTGTTCAAACCAGGAAGATATTCTATCAATAAATCTTATGAGGGTCATGGGAGTAAATGTTGATGCTAATTTAGCAAAAAGAAAAGATATGGTTGGAGTTTTTTTGAACCGCTTCAGCCGGAACCGCGATGGTTATTAATTATTTAACAAATCGCAGCCGGAATGCTCACTTTCCGATTAAATAATTCCCGATCATGTAATTCCCGATCTCGCAATTCAGGCATTTTTTCTTTTCACAATACTTTTTCGTCAGCTCCAGCAATGCCTGGGATTCAGCAGCACAAACAGGCTCAATTCCAAATTCACTCCATTCGCGGATAATCTTATTATTCTCCGATCCGATTTTTTCAAGCAGGGCAATGGCTTGTTGCTGCAGCTCTTCATTGCCTTTTATTTTTCCATACAAAAATTTAAACGGAGCGATCGTATTAATCAGGATCGTGTCAATGGCCTGCGCTCCCATATTCTTTTCGCTCCTGCGCGAAACTTTTCCAAACCGATAATGAGTATTCCAGTAACCCGACGCGGGAATAGCGAAGATTTTCCTGAGCTCCGCCGGATCATTCTCTTCCATGCACATGCGGAAAAGCTGCGGCTGGCGAACGAACAAACCTGCCAGCTGCGCGATGCGGATAGTCGGAAAATTATTCGGGCGAAGGCGCATGAATTTCCACCAGTGCGCGGGCATCGGACGAATATTGTATTTCACCTGCAGGTGCATATACTCCCGGATGAGCGCGTTCGTGTAGGTATCAGAAAATTTTTCCGGCAATAATCCCGATTGCCCGAAAAGCAATGCTTCAGTCTGCAAAAGATTGTCATTCTGTTTCCGGAGCATTCTGTAAGGCACGCACGCGCTCAGCCACTGAAAAGGTTCCGCGTTTACTTTCATACCGAACTGGCGGCTGATGTGCCGGTAAAAAGTTTCTTCCCAGTCATTTTTATTTTGCCCGAGCTCGGTATTCAGCTCGCTGACTTTTCGCTCAAGTCGTTCCGCAAGAATTCTGCTCAGCCATGTTGTTTTAAGAATAGCAGGAACAGCTTTCAGCCGCGACGAGCAAGGAATTTTTGTTTTGCTGCTACGCAATTGCAGGTATTTTTCATACAAGCCCATGTCAATGCGATCGCGCAAAACCAACGTAGGAAGATCCTGCCTGTAATTGCTTTGCAAAGGAAGATCGGATTCATACACCACATGCAGGATTACGTTATTATAAGCGTGATCATGCTGGTGCTTGTGCCGGAGCCAATCAGAAGCTTTCGTATGAATTTCAACATTCCCGCTCCATGACATTTCGCCGATGATAAGCTGCGCGTTAAAAAAGTCCGGGCCCGAAGAATGATTGTGTTCGCCGGGATGAATAATCGTTACCGGTTGTCCGCTTTCTGTTCTGAGATCTGTTGGGTTAAACTGTTTTGTTTTCCAGATGTAATGGATAAATTCTTCTTTCATATTGTTTGTTATTAGCTTGCATATAAATGGTAACTCAGGATTTTGAATTTGATAGCCCTGTTTATTTCTTCTTTCCGATTTCAATAAACTCTTCTAATTGTCTCTTTAATTCTTTCTTCTCCGGCAAATGCAATTGATATTTTGATACGAATATTTTGTTTGATAGTCCACCAAGCGCATACTCTACAAGAAACTCATCTTTCCCCGGTGAAAGAATTATTCCAATAGGTTCATTATCGTCATGGACGTTCTCTTCAGCTTTGAAATAATTCAAATACCAATTCATCTGGCCGATGTCAGTATGATTTACCATCCGTGTTTTTAAATCAAAAAGCACAAAACATTTCAGAATACGGTGATAAAAAACCATGTCTACTGAATAATGCTTATTATGGACAGTTATCTTAAACTGCCTGCCCACAAATGCAAAGCCTTTTCCCAGCTCAAGTAAAAAAGCCTGCAAATTATCCATGAGCGCCTGTTCAAGTTTCTTTTCCGAAATTTTGCCTTTGTAGCCAAGAAAATCCAATACGTAAGGATCTTTTACTGCATGATGATAACGCGAAATACCTTTTCCTTTTTGTTTTACAAGGCTCATCTTTCCTTTATTTTTACTCAAGGCAATACGCTCATATAGCGATGCATTAATCTGGCGTTGTAATTCCCGCACTGACCAGTTTTCAATTTCAATAGATCGCTCATAAAATTCCCTGGATGCATTCTCAGAAATGCTCAAAAGCAAAGTATAATGGCTCCAGCTCAATTTTCCAGACAGTGTCTGGAAAATTGGATATTGTATATAAAATTCCCTGGAAAGATATACGCTGCTCTTACTAAAACCTTTGCCATGCTTAGCCTTCAGATCACAGGATAGCTTCGATAGTAATTCACTACCATATTCCGCCTTTTCATTCCCCTTTTGTTCAAACTCAACAATGTGCTTGCCAATTTGCCAATTCGCTTTTACCAGTTCATGATTTACAGCAACGATCACATTGTGCTTTGCGCGCTCAATGGTAACGTGGATATCGGCAAGCAGCTTGCGGTAATGCCCGTGTGTGGAAGTTTTTTTTCTCCGGATGCTCATACAATTTAAATTCTAATGCTATCGTGAAAAATAATCTCAAAACAAAACAAGGCGGCAAATGAAATCAAACGAGATAACAACAGCAAGGATTAAGCATTTGTATCCGCTTGTAAACGTTTGTAAACGGATACTTCATTGGCTGACAGCAAACTATTATGAGTATTTTTGAAAGATAAATAACTGCCAGATGTCATTGCAGATCATTCGCGCACTTCCCGAACACGCACATTCGCTTTCTGAATTCAGCTCAGCGGCTTTTTATGATGCGTATTCTTTTGCTAATACTGCGGCGGATATGCAGCAGTATATTGCAGAACATTTTTCGGAGCAGGAAATTCTCAAAGAGATTGGAACGCAAAATACTTTTATTTTTCTCGCTGTGCTGGATGGCAAAATTGCAGGATATATGAAGCTGGGAACAGCAACAAGCCCGGCAAATCTGAATGGGAAACCCGCGATAGAAATTGAAAGGTTATACGTAGATAAAAAGCTCCAATCACGGAAAATCGGAAAAGCGATGATGTATTTTCTGAAGGCCTTTGCAAGAAATTCAGGGAAGAAAATTGTGTGGCTTGGAGTATGGAAGAAAAACCTCCGCGCAGTTGCATTTTATGAAAGGGAAGGTTTTAAAAAGTTCGGAGAAACAATTTTCACGCTTGGCCGCGATCTGCAGGAAGATTTTCTGATGAAGAAGGAATTGTAGCTCATTTTTCCCTATGGATAATATGAATTAACCTATATTTATTTATGATTAAAGTTTTTCTTTCATCCGCGCTTGTTGTTTTCCTGTGTACTCAATGTCAGACAAAAAAAACCGCAAGCGAATATCTCTTAATGGTAAGCGATACGGAAGGAGATCGTTTCGGCTATATTGACCAGCGTGGCGACACGATCATTCCATTAGGGAGATGTAATTTCTGCTTCACAGATACATTTCGCACTTACGCCATCGTGCATAAAACCTCAGGCGGATATCATGCAATTGATCGCAATGAGAAAGAGCTGTACGAGGTTTTCAATATCGACAATGGGCCGGATTATGTTGAAGAAGGTTATTTCAGAATAATTGAAAACGAAAAAATCGGCTATGCAGATGCCGCTACAGGAAAAATAATGATCAAGCCGCACTATGAAGCTGCGTTTCCGTTCGAAGACGGCAAAGCAAAAGTCGCAGTGTACGCAACTTCAGAAAAGGACGGAGAATATAATATCTGGAGGAGCGGGGAATGGATTTATATTGACAAAAAAGGAAATACCGTCAGTTCGCCGGAATAATGCCACTTTATGCTGCACAAAGATTTTTTTCGTCTTATCCTCAAATTATTCGGGCTTTATGCGCTGGTAATTTGTTTGTTTACTTTTCTTCCCGGCACGATTACTCAACTGTGGGGTTTTGGTGAATTAACTGGATTGTTGCTGGGCCTTTGCATTCTGGCAATACCTGTTTTACTTTTTCTTCTCCTTTTATTCAGGCATGATATTATCATCCGCTGGCTCAGGCTTGATCAGGGTTTTGATGAAGAGCGGATTAATTTTGGAGATTTAAGTTCAGCAAACATTCTCAAATTAGGTTCGATTATCACCGGCGGCTTTTTAATCATCGATTCAATCCCGCTGTTGCTCAATGATACTTTATTCATTTTCAAAGCAAGCCTTGCAGGAAAACAGGATCATGACAAGATTTATCTTTCCTGGGGAATAAATTTTGTAAAAATTACACTCGGCTACCTGCTGATAAGAAATCATGAATTCGTAAGCAAGCTCCTGAGAACACGCTCAGAATAATCTTCAGAAATATTTACAGATCTGTTTTGCCATCCAAAGAATTGGTAATCTACCTATGCAAGCTCCGGTAGACAAGTTGGTAATTATTTTTAAAGCAATCCCACCATCTCCTGCTGAATCTTCATCGCCTCCGCTCTCGCCTTCTCCGCAAAATCTTCTCCACCGCTTGCATACAATACAGAACGTGAAACATTCACCAGCAAACCACATTGTTTATTCATTCCGTATTTCGCAACATCGGCCAACGATCCGCCCTGCGCACCAACACCCGGCACCAATAAAAAATGATCCGGAATAATCTTTCTGATCTGCGCTAAGTATTCTG
>JALYQL010000271.1 GCA_030855855.1 Bacteroidota bacterium
AATGGCACATTCAATTTATATAATGACAATGGAGTCCGGGTGAAGACAGAAACATTCTCTAATGGTTTATTGGAAGGTAAAAGAACAATTTATTATCCAAACGGAAAACCGGAATCAGTGGCTGAATTTTCAATCCCTGATTCACTTACTGATACAGCAAAATATTCAGTTTGCCATTCAAATTTTTCCACGATCAGGTTTTGTTTGTTAACCCAAAAGGAAGATTCTCCTTTTATCAAGAAAGCTATATTTGAAATTGTTTGCTCTTTTCCCAATGAAATAAGAAGATGGATATGATCTTCGACACAATTTAAAGAGTGAATGTAAATTCCCTTTGTCTTTGCGTTATCAGCTATATGCGCCAACAATTTTGGTCTTAGCTCTTTGCTGATTAAAGGTTTCCAATTTTTTGTAGACCAGACATAATGGAGCATTACTTTAGTGTGAGGCATATTCCCATGTATAAAAATGAAAAAATGCTAAAACAATAAAACAATAAAACGATATATAAATTTCGGCAAATGTAATTTTTTATTTGAAATAACAACAAAAGTATTTCAATTCCCACGAGCTTCAGCCGTGGATGAGATTCAAAGACGAAGGCTTTAGACCAGTCATAATCTACATATTCCTCCTATACTGCCCCCCCACTTCAAACAACGCCTCCGTTATCTGACCAAGTGAACAATATTTCACCGTCTCCATCAACTCCTCAAAAACATTTCCATTCTTTATGGCAACATCTTGCAGACGCTTCAGCATCTCAGGCGATCTGTCTGAATTCGCTTTTTGCAAACCATGAACCATGCTGATCTGGTATTGCTTCTCTTCTTCTGTTGCACGAATAACTTCTTTCGGAAGTACTGTCGGCGAACCTTTGGAAGAGAGAAATGTATTCACTCCGATCAACGGATATTCTCCTGTATGTTTCTGGTGCTCGTAATACAATGATTCTTCCTGAATTTTTCCACGCTGGTACATGGTTTCCATCGCGCCTAAAACTCCGCCACGCTCGCTGATGCTGTCGAACTCTGATAACACTGCTTCTTCTACTAAATCCGTCAGCTCTTCGATGATGAAAGAACCTTGCATCGGATTTTCATTCTTCGCAAGACCTAATTCGCGGTTGATGATCAATTGGATCGCCATTGCACGGCGTACGCTTTCTTCTGTTGGCGTGGTGATTGCTTCGTCGTACGCGTTCGTGTGAAGTGAATTGCAATTATCATAGATCGCATACAATGCCTGCAACGTAGTGCGGATATCATTAAAATCAATTTCCTGCGCGTGCAAAGAGCGGCCGGAAGTCTGAATATGATATTTCAACATTTGCGAACGTTCGTTGCCACCGTATTTTATTTTCATCGCCTTCGACCAGATACGACGCGCTACACGACCGAGCACAGAATATTCCGGATCCATTCCGTTTGAAAAGAAGAAGGAAAGGTTCGGGGCGAAATCGTCGATATTCATTCCGCGGGAGAGATAATACTCCACGAATGTAAATCCGTTGGAAATGGTCAGCGCCAATTGTGTGATCGGGTTCGCGCCGGCTTCTGCGATGTGATAGCCGGAAATCGAAACCGAATAAAAGTTGCGGACTTTTTTATCAATGAAATATTGCTGCACATCGCCCATCACACGCAAGGAAAATTCTGTAGAGAAAATACAGGTGTTCTGCGCCTGGTCTTCTTTGAGAATATCGGCCTGCACTGTTCCGCGGACCTGCGTTAATGTCTGCGATTTTATTTTCTGGTAAACATCCTCAGGCAACACTTTATCACCACTGGTGCCGAGCAATAATAATCCGAGGCCGTCATTTCCCTGCGGAAGCTCGCCTTGATATTGCGGACGTGCTACTCCACTTTTTTTCCAGAAATCAGAAATTTTCTTTTCGACTTCTTTTTCAATTCCGTTTTCATGAATATATTTTTCGCACTGCTGGTCAATTGCAGCATTCATAAAAAATGCGGCGAGGATTGCAGCAGGTCCGTTAATGGTCATGGAAACCGATGTGCGCGGATCAGCGAGATGAAAGCCAGAGTATAATTTCTTCGCGTCATCAAGACAGCAAATGCTCACACCTGAATTTCCGACTTTACCGTAAATATCAGGACGCAGATCAGGATCGCGGCCGTAAAGAGTCACAGAATCGAAAGCAGTGGAAAGACGTTTAGCAGGAAGTCCGAGTGAAACATAATGGAAACGTTTGTTCGTACGTTCCGGTCCGCCTTCACCGGCAAACATACGTGTCGGATCTTCGCCTTCGCGTTTGAACGGATAAATTCCGGAAGTATAAGGGAATTCTCCCGGCACATTTTCCTGCATCAGCCATTGCAGCTGATCGCCCCATGCCTGGTAACGCGGCGTGGAAACTTTCGGGATCATTGTATGTGAAAGCGATTCATAGTGCGTTTCAACTTTGATCTCTTTATCACGCACTTTGAAAATATAGAATTCATTTTTGTATTGCTGCGCTTTAGCAGGCCATTCTTCGATGAGCTTGAAATTTTTCGGATCAAGATCGAGAGAAAGTTTTTTATATGTTCCTTCCAGGGCTTCTATCACCGTCTTGTCGCCGGCAGAAAGTGTTTCAATTGTTTTACGAATGGAATAAAGCTTCTGAGCAATATCCGCCTGCTGCTTTACTTTTTTATCATAACCGCGGTTATTTTCTGTGATCTCGGAAAGATAACGGGTACGTGCCGGTGGAATAATGTAAATTTTTTCCGACATTTCTTTCGTGATCTCGAAAGTTGATTTCAGATCAGCGCCGGTTTTTTCCACGATCTTGTCCATGATCATCCGGTAAAGATGATTCATTCCCGGATCATTGAATTGAGAAGCGATCGTTCCTACAACAGGAAGCTTTTCATCATCAATATCCCAGAGCTTGTGATTGCGCTTGAATTGTTTGCGCACATCACGCAAAGCATCGAGCGCGCCGCGTTTATCAAATTTGTTCAGCGCGATCAGGTCGGCAAAATCAAGCATGTCGATTTTTTCGAGCTGTGTTGCGGCGCCGTATTCAGGTGTCATAACATACAGGCTTGTATTGCTATGCTCAATGATCTCTGTATCGCTCTGGCCAATTCCGGAAGTTTCAAGAATGATGAGATCGAAATTCGCAGCTTTGAGAATTTCAACCGCTTCATTCACATATTTTGAAAGCGCAAGATTGCTCTGGCGTGTTGCAAGCGAACGCATATATACACGCGGGCTGTTGATTGCGTTCATGCGGATTCGGTCGCCGAGCAATGCACCACCGGTTTTCCGCTTCGAAGGATCAACCGAAACAATTCCGATCGTTTTGCCTGCTCCTTCGGAGTCTTTAAAATCAACAAGAAAACGCCGCACCAATTCATCTACTAAAGAAGATTTTCCTGCACCGCCAGTTCCTGTAATTCCAAGCACAGGCGTTTTCGATTTTTTTGCAAGCGCTTTTATTTCTGTGATAACGACATTATGCTTTTCGCCAAAATTTTCAGCCGCGGAAATTAACCTCGCAATGCCGATATGATCTTTTGAATCGAGATGTTTTACTTCACCATTCAATGAAAATCCAGTAGCGTAATCTGATTTTTCGAGCAGATCATTGATCATTCCCTGCAAACCCATTGCACGCCCGTCATCCGGATGATAAATTCTTGCGATTCCATATTCCTGCAACTCCCTGATCTCTTCAGGCAGGATCGTTCCTCCTCCTCCACCAAAAATTTTAATAGTGCTGCAACCTCTTTCTTTGAGCAGGTCGAACATGTATTTAAAATACTCCATGTGACCACCCTGGTAGGAAGTGATCGCAATAGCATTCGCGTCTTCCTGTATCGCACAATTCACAATTTCAGCAACACTTCTGTCGTGACCAAGGTGAATTACTTCTGCGCCGCTCGACTGAATAATGCGGCGCATGATATTGATAGCTGCATCATGTCCGTCGAAAAGTGAAGCGGCGGTAACAATACGGATTTTGTGCTTTGGGATGTAGGGAGCTGCGTCTTGCATAGTGGTTTTAAAGAAAATGATTGCTGTAAGATACGGAATAGGGTGACTTTCCGTGAAGAGGTAAATTTACGAATCCTTAGGAAAATTTACTTAGTTTTTGAGGTATTTAGCCTTCATTTCATTGACATATTTCCGTAAATCCCCATTGTACAGCAAAAAATCATTCTCAAAATCATGCTGCTTTGATCCGTAACGAACATATTGCATAAAAAACGCGTTTCCCGATCTCATCATCCTGTTACCAAAACGTGCAGGAAAAGTGGAATCCATTTCCAACGGCAGCTTCTTTGATTGAAGCATAAACGAAATCATCAACCTTCTTTTTGCAGTGATTTTTCCTTCCCCAGAAGCTTCTGAAGGAAAATTTTTATACAGGCTGTCGAGCGAATGTGCGCAGCCGAGCATAAATTTTTCCAGCACTTCTTCATCATGGCGGCCATTGAGATATGTTTTCAGCTGCGGAGAATCTTTTCCGAATTTTCGTTCAAGAAACCATAACGCCCCTTTGTAGCCGATGAAGCTTGCGAGATTTTCATTAAAGTCGACATCATCTGTAACGAAAATAGTTCCGTGTGTTAATTCATGAATGATCAGCTCAGCGAGATCTCCTTCTTTGTTGTTCAGCATCTGCGAAAGAATGGGATCTTTGAAAAACCCGAGTGTCGACCAGCCGGAAGCGCCACCAACATCTGTATCCAATCCTTTTTTCTGAAGCAGCAGGGCCTCTTCCTTTGCTTTTTCAGCATCAAAAAAACCTTTGTATGGCACATCACCCAACACTGGAAAATGCCACAGATGCGGCTCAAGCGCAAAAGGTTTACAGGCCGTGACGACATACATCAGCCGTTTGCCATGCTGATCATAAAATGAAGTGTAATTTTCATTTATGCGAAGGCCAATACTATCGAACGCGAACTGTCGGACTTCCCCGATAAATAACAGCTTTGCTTTAACAGAATCGGGAACTGCAGGATCAGCGATCACTTCTTTCACCGGCCTTGCATTCAATATAATTGTCCCTTGTCCTTTTGCCATTCGCAATCCATAAACGATAAGCGGGCAAAATAAAATGCACAGCAAAACAATTCCGAATCGAAGAACGTCGAAGAAAATAATCCTGATCTTCCTGAAAAGGCTGAGCTTCATTTAACAAATGTAGTTGTTAAGAGAATTGCTATTCTATCTGCGCACGCTCTAACAGACAGGTTGGTAATTCCTTTTTCTCTTTACACCCAATTTCCATTTTCCAAATTTCCACTTTGGCAATTGGTAATTGGTAATGAGGTAATTGGTAATTCCTTTTCTCTTTACACCCAATTTCCATTTTCCCAATTTCCACCCTGCCAATTGGTAATTGGTAATCATGTAATTGGTAATTCCTTTTCTCTTTCCACCCAATTTCCCTTTTCCCAATTTCCACTTTGCCATTGGTAATTGGTAAAGATGTAATTGGTAATTTCATCCCATGTTTTTCTTCCTTTCAAAGATATTCGCTTTCCTGTTAATGCCCCTGACCTGGTTTTTTATCCTGCTCATCTGGTCGTGGAGAACAAAAAACGAGGGAAGAAAAAAACGACTTCGTATAGCGGCTTTCGTGATCATTATCCTTTTCAGCAATCGTTTTGTATTTGACAGGACGATGCATGTATGGGAAATAAATACGATACAGGAACCCGCCGCAGGAACTTACGACGCGATCATTGTGCTGGGTGGCATGAGCTCGTATGATGAACAGTTCGACCGCATTCAATTTGCCCGTGGAACAGATCGTTTACTACAGGCTATTGCACTTTGGAAGAAGGGTGTTGCACCGAAAATTGTTTTTACCGGTGGATCCGGCAGCATACGGAATTCAAAAATTAAAGAGGGAGAAAAGATCCGTGAATTTCTTCATAAAGCGGGAATACCGGATTCTGTAATGATTTATGAAACCCAGTCACGCAACACCCATGAAAATGCTTTATTTACAAAACCGGTTTTAGCGAAAGAAGTTCCCGGCGGCAGGTATTTGCTGGTGACTTCTGCTTTTCACATGCGCCGGTCGCTCGCGTGTTTTGCAAAAGAGGGTATTCGCGTTACAC
>JALYQL010000291.1 GCA_030855855.1 Bacteroidota bacterium
ACAGGCGCGCCGTTGGTCATGAATGCCCAGGTGGTACCGAGCAGGGCTAAGGGTAGCAGGATGAGTGCTACGATTTGTTTTATGGTTAGGGTTTTGTTGAGGAGGTGTTTCACTGGGGGGAAAGGTAAGCGAATTGAAGCTTTCTGAGATAGAGGCTCTTTGGAAACACTTTCACCTCTTAAGGAGATTTATGAACCCGGTCAGAATGTTACACAATTATAGTAAGAGTAAAATTTTGGCTGTTTCCACGTGAGGGATAGCAGTGGAAAACCCGGACTCGGCTCAGCCGAGAGAGGATTTGAAACGCATAGCCCGACCCGCCGCAGAAGGGACACGCCCAACTACTTGCCTTCAATATTTTTCACATCCCATGACTTGAAACAAGGCCACTTTCATTAACTTTACCATAAGCAAAATGGCTAAAAAATCAAATGTCAAAGAATCCAAAGAACCCGATTTGTACGTCATTAATACAAAACTGACTGATAAAGACAAAAAGGAGATCAGCGATTTTATTAACGCGTATAAGGAAAGAGCAAAGCAAAAGAAAGCAAAGCAAAAAAAATGCTGCTTAATTTTTTTGTTGGCCTTTTACAGTAAACGCCTTTGCTAAATCCCTCCCTAAAAATCCCCCGGCAACCCCTTAGCCGAAATCACATCAGCATCATGTAGATAATACATAATCCTCGTCTTCGCTTTTGTATTCATGGGATCGTAGAAATACCGCAGATGTGTTGTATCCATCGTAAGACTTCTGTAGGTAGCTGAGCTTTGCTGGTATGCATAATAACCCGCCGGCATGATCACCTGAAAATCGCTTTCCACCACCCAGTCGTGATGACCGTCTTTCATCAATCCGCATAAAAGAAGGTCGGCGAATTTCCACACTGCGGGGTGATTTCCATCGAGTTTGTAGTCGCCACAGAGTGGGAGGTAACGTGTGTTTTTATCAGCGGGTGGTGTGGCAAGAAGCGTTTTCAGATCAGGATCATTTTTGCTCATGATCTTGATGCCGGGTTGTGCGAGCGCCACTTTTACAACGAGCTGCAATAATAAAAGTCCGGCTTTTGAAACCGGTTCCTGGTCGATGAGCCTTATGATACCCAGCATGCGGCCTAATGCCTGCCCGGTATTCAGCAGCTCAACACCATTTGCACAGGCAAGTGTGACGGCGCGTTCTACTTTGAAAATGTTTTGTTTCTGATTGATCACACATTTTCCAACTAATCCGCCACGACTTGTAGTGATGATATCAACCGTTTTGGAAAAGGTGCCAAGCGGTGCAAGCATGCTGAATAATTTATCTGCATTCTGCTGTGGCGAATCCACAATAGAAGGATGATCGAAGCCAATGATCTGCTCGTACTTTTTACCGCCAAGCACATCTTTCTGCAGCCAGTCGTGCTTTGTGTCAGCTGCAGTTGATTTTCCTGAATCATAAAGATCGCCGTACGATTTGGCAATGCTTGAAATAGTGCCGTGGATCAGGAGCAATGTCTTTTTATTGGTATCAAACTTTGTTTTTTTCTCCTGGTCAGTAAGTGCGTAATAGGAAATAAATTTATTTGCAGCCGCATCGAAAATTTTAATGTCGTAAGGATTATCGAGCGAACGCAATTTATCTTTTACATCGCCGACTGTCGATTTTAAAGTGACTGCACTTTTGAATGTCATCACTTTTACTACAGTCTGGAAAGGTCCGTCAACAGATTTTTCAGGGACATCGAACAAATACGTGATGCGGTCTTTTTTGCCTACAGCATCAACTGTTTCAGGCAGGATATATTCGAAAACACCATCTTGTGATTTTGTGTCTGTAAGCTCTGTGTGCTGGAGGAATGTCAACGCATGCTCGCCATCATCCAGCGTAATTGTCAACCGGACTTTCCGTGATGCAAGATCGGAGAACACAAGATCTTTCAACGCAATGAATTTTTCCGTTACTGTGGTCACATCAGGATTTACATCCGAATACAATTCACAAAGCTGCTGTGCTTCTTCCCTGATCTTTCTTCCCCTGTCCGTAAAGCTATTGTTGCCCACCTTTGAGCAAACAATTGCACCAGCCCAGCTATTGGTAACGGAGGCATTATCCTGCCTGCCGAGCGTAGCCCAGAAATCAGAAGTATCTGCTTTTTTTTCGAGCAGTTTTTTAATCAAAATCCCAAGTGAATCCTGGTCAGTCAGTGGAATGTAAAGATCATGGATGGTATTGTTTCGCTTAATGGCAATAGTATTCTGAAGTGGCATAGAGAGGAGAGTTTTGAGAAAAATACATCAAAAAGTATAGAGATCCACTGAATGTTTAAAAAAAGCAGGTAGCTTTTTACATTATTTTACAGAATGCTTCCGTCGCTCGTTCCTGTTTATGACTGGCAAGCATGATAAAGATCAGCCCGGCCATTGATACAGGTCATTACAGGAGAGCATAAACAGGATGAATTTTGACAAGAATCAAAACTCAGCATGCAATGGCACCTTCTAAAAGACCCGGAGATAATCTTATCGCCACATTAAAAAAATCAATTGTTGATCTGGAAGATTTCCAGGTGCAGCTAGCCTTGGGAAAAGCTGAAGCAACCGATAAATACGAAGATGTGAAGAAAAAATTTAATCGTTTTCTGCACACTACAAAGGTGAAGTACCTGACGGGAACAAAAGCAAAAGTTCTTGGTGAATTTGAAGAGTTGCAAGTGCAGCTGGCGTTAGGGAAGGCTGATTCGCTGGATACTTTCAATACTCAAAAGAAAAAGATTTTCAGCGCCATTAGTAAGCTGGAAAAGCTGGTTCAGAATGAATCGCGCGCAATAAACAAAGAGGTGGCAGAAGGAATTCATCATGAGATTGAAAAGTTTCGCATTAAACTCGAAGTGCTTCGCGTACATTATGAATCAGGTAAAATGGATGTAAAAGAGGAGTTTGAAACCAGGAAGCATGAAATGGCGGAATCTGTGGCCAGGCTCAAGACCAGGTTTAATGTTGCAGTTTCAGCTCAAAAACGGCAGGAGCGGCACCAGGTGCTCAAAAAGGCATATCGCGATATGAAAAAAACTTTCGTGAAAGCTTAAAACGGCGCGAAGAAAGGCTATTTTAAACCATAACAGGAGGACAACAGGGGCCATCCTGCTGTGTGAGGTGTCTTTTTTAGACGCCTTGACAGTTTTCTTCGATAGTTGGAACTTTAACAGTCATACAATTCACACTGTTTTCGATATTATCAGCACTGGGATAATCTTCTGCAACCCTTGATTCTGTTGGGTTTTAATGTATTTTAAGAGATGGGGAAAAGAACGATCAGATAGTAAACTGTTTACCCGTTCGTTCTTTAGTTATACATTTGCTCCACGAAAAAATCCATTAAAATAAACATGAAAAAAATTCTCATCCTTCTGCTCGTTGTTCCGATGTGGTTCTCCTGCAAAAATGACCAACCTGAAAATGATCCTGATAAAGACAGCCTGATCAACGAAACTTCAAAGCTTAACGGCGTTAACACAACACAAGCCGCATCGCTCGATTCTTTTTTCCGTGCAATGAATGACATCCAGACTAACCTGGACGAAATCAAGAAAAAGGAGAAGATGATCACCAAAGACACTACAGGTGGTGATGTTGCCGGACGTAAAGAGCAGATAACAAATGATATCCAGGCCATCTATGATATGATGGTTCAGAATAAGCAGCGACTTGCTACTGCAAAGAAAAATCTGAAAAATTCAGATCTTCGGATCGCTTCTATGCAGACAACAATCGACAACCTGACAGTTCAGCTTTCTGAAAAAGAGCAGGAGGTCACAGATCTGAAAAACAATCTTGAGCGTTTGAACCTTGAGCTCAGCAATCTCAGCATGAATTATACAGAGCTGCAGACCGAGTCTGATTCTAAAACAGCGGCGATGAATACAGCTTATTATGCTTTCGGCACTAAAAAGCAATTGACTGCAAACGGCGTTCTTACCAAAGAAGGTGGTTTCATTGGTCTTGGCAAATCGCAGAAGCTGAGCGAAACAATGAACAAAGAGTATTTCACACAGGTTGATATTACTAAAATCACAGAAATTCAGCTCAGCGCGAAAAAAGCAAAGCTCATCACCACGCATCCTGCAGGTTCCTTCAAGATTGAAGGAGCTGACGACCGTGCTGATAAGATCGTGATCCTTGATGCTGAGAAATTCTGGAGCGTTTCCAAATATCTCGTGATCGTTGTTGAATTGTAAAATAGTTTTGGTTATAACTACGAAAAATCCTTCCCTTTACCGGGAGGGATTTTTCGTTTATGAGTTATTCCATTTTAATTTAAAATCCGCTCTTCACGTTTTAGGATAGAGCTTTAGTTTGGGATTTTAACTTGTGACTTCTAATCATATTTAAAATTGAAATAAATAATCTGTGAAATCTGCGTAATCTGTGGCAGAAATAAAATAATGACGTGGATTGCGTGCATTTCACAGATTAAATAAAAACCTGACATCCTGCCGGCTTTAGAGGACTGACATCACAATGTGAATAACACTTTTCCGTAAGAATGATTTAAGAACAATTACTCCGCAATTTTAGACACGATTCTGACCATGCGGTATTTTTACTTTTTACTTTTCGCGATCATCCTTTTTTCTTCCTGCCAGGCACCGGAGGAAAAACCGTCTGTTCCTGCCATCGACAGCACACCGATCATTTTCAGCCAGATTAACGGCGCGTTAAAAGAACAGCAGCTCGATACTTTTTTCGGCCACAGGTTTGTAGAAGGAAAATTCAGCGGCTGCATACTTGTTGCTCAGAAGGGAATTGTGCTTTACAAAAAAGCATTTGGTTGGGCCGACCATGAAAAAAAAGACAGCCTGTCGGTTACTTCTTCTTTCCAGCTTGCATCTGTCTCGAAACAGTTCACAGCCGCGGCCATCATGCTGCTTCACCAGGAAGGAAAGCTGGATTACGATGACACGATTGGAAAATACATTCCCGGCTTTTTTTATCACGGAATTACGATAAGGGAATTGCTTACACATCGCGCGGGGCTGGACAAATACACGAACATCTGCGATAATTATTATCGTGAAAAAGGGTGTGAGCCATCTGCATTTACTAATGACAGCGCGATCGCAATAATGTCGTTGCTGCGGGTTCGTCCTTTCTGGAGCGCGGGAAAAAAGTTTGAATACAGCAATACCGGGTACGTGATTCTTGCCTCGCTTGTAGAAAAAATAAGTGGAATGCCGTTTCATCAATTCATGTCGGAGAATTTTTTTGAGCCGTTGGATATGAAACATACGTGGCTTACAACAGATGACCGTGAGCATAAAGAAAAAACTAAAGGCTATTTCGGTAAATGGAATTGGTGGCGGGATAATTTCCTGGATGGAGTGACCGGCGATAAAGGTGTTTTTTCTTCGGTGGAAGATCTTTTTAAATGGGACCGTGCATTGAAGAACGGCACGATCATCAAAACCGGAATTCTGCAGGACGCTTTTAAAGGATACAGCCCGGAGCTGGATGCAAAACGCTACTGGAATTATGGTTTTGGCTGGCGCACTATCACATTTGAAGATGGAGCAAATGCTGCTTTTCATAATGGATGGTGGCATGGATTTACCACAACGTTCTATCGCGGGCTGAGCGATGACGTGACGGTGATTATTCTCTGTAATAAAATGAACAAGGGAATTTATAATATCCAGCCCGTGCTAACTATTCTTGGCGCGCATACATTGCCGGTGCTGGAAGAAGAAAACATTGAACCCGACACCAGTCCGAAAACTGATCTTCCTAAATGTGAGATTAAGAAATAGTTACTGAGCGTACCGATTCGTAATTCGTACCCCCTTTCGTATATTCGTACCGATTCGTAATTCGTACCCTTTTTTATGGAGAAGCGCAAAATAAAAGCTGAAAAGACCGCGAGATATTTTACGCATGGCAAACGGGAACCACATATCAACACGATCCTGTTTGTTTGCCATGGCTATGCGCAACACGCCGAAAAATTTCTTGAAAAATTCGCCCCGGTTTCTTACGATGATTTTTTCATTGTCGCGCCAGAAGGATTGAACCGTTTTTACGCGCGCGAGACTTCCGGTAAAACTGTTGCTTCCTGGATGACCAGCGAAGAGCGCGAAGATGATATCAACGATTATATCGGTTACCTGGACCGGGTCTATCGGGATGTGCTTCCTGATTTTCCGAAAAAAGTGCGGGTTATTGTTTTAGGTTTTTCGCAGGGCGCGGCAACAGCAAGCCGGTGGATCACTTCGGGGCGCTCACGTATTGATGATCTCGTGCTCTGGTGCGGATTTTTCCCTCCTGATGCGCGGGTTTCGGAAATTCCGGAGCATGTGAGAGTAAAACTGGTGACGGCTTCCGACGACAGGTACATTACGCCCGAGCAGGAGAAAGAGCAGGTTGAGGCATTCAAAAAAATTATTCCTTCACTTGAGCATTTTCAGTTCGAAGGCAAACATGAGATCAATGCAGCGGCGTTAGAGCGGTTGTTTCCGGAAGAGTAGAAATGCTGATATAATATCGGGCTATACTATTGCTTATCTTTCTTGTGTTATTTAATCGCATGAAATATTTCTTAGCCCTTGTTTATTCTCTCCTGCTGCATTCGGTGTGTTCTGCCAATGAAGTGATTTACATCTGGAGTGGTGGCCTGACAGATTCTTCCATCAACATACACGCAAAGCTTACTGATTCTTCTTCGGCTGTGCGCCTGATGCTTTCGACTTCACCGGGTTTTACCGCGCCACTTTTTTCTGGTTTTTATCAGGTCGATAGCAGCACTAATATGATGGTGGCAATGACGATTTCGGGATTGGCTCCCGGGACAAAATATTATTACGGTGTAGAATCAGATGGAATTGCTGATACTTCTGCTGATGATGCAGGCAGCTTTACCACATTATCTAGCGGACACTTTTCGTTTTATTTCGCAATTGCATCCTGTTGTTTTAATTCTGATCACGTGGTTTATGACGTGATGCGCAACAGCCAACCACTTTTTTTTACCTGCATGGGCGATCTGCATTACGGCGATCCCAATTCGGCGACGGATATAAACGTACACCGCAACATGTATGAATCGCAGGTGCTTTCCAAACCTGCTGCTGCTGCTTTTTTTAAAGAAGTGCCCATCGATTACGTTTGGGACGATCATGATTTTTCGGGGAATAACAGCGACAGCACTTCTGCCGGAAAAGCAAATGCGCGACAGGCTTATCGCGAGTATGTTCCGCATTATCCGCTGGCTGCAGGAAATGGGAATGCCGCGATCTATCATTCTTTTACAATTGGCCGCGTTCGTTTTATTCTCACCGATCTGCGTTCAGACCGTTATGGTAATTCCATGCTGGGGGCGCAGCAAAAAATATGGTTTAAAAATGAATGTGTTGCCGCGCGCGATAGTCAACAGATCATTGCGTGGATCTCTACAACGACATGGAATGGGACGCAGCCCGATAACTGGGGCGGATATCCTGCTGAAAGAACCGAGCTTGCCAATTTTTTTCGCGACAGCCTGATTGAAAACATGTTTATCATTTGTGGTGATGCGCACATGTTAGGAATAGACGACGGCACGCATGGTGATTTCTCAACTGTACTTTTTAATCCAAGTCCGTACCCGATTTTTAATGCGGCGGCGTTGAATCAGAACGGATCGTATAAAGGCGGAACATTCAGCGAAGGAGGTGCATTTTTAAATCCATCGTACCTGTACGGACAATTCGGCCTCGTTCAGATTATCGATACCGGCGGAAGCGTCATCTGCATTAGATTTTTCGGCTACCGCACTGATGTTAATGGCGATGATATTTTGTTGATGGATCAATATTCATTCTGCCGCGGGATCGGCTCTTCTCCATCGGGACTGAATACTGTTCAGAATTTTTCTGCTTCGTCAATGCTTTATCCAAACCCTTCACGCGGAATTTTTGTAATGGAAACCGCGGAGCAGCTCAATCATCCTGAAATAAAAATCTATGACCTTGCCGGAAGAGAAATGCCTGCGGATTATGAATATTCAATTTCAGGTGAGCATATCAGTTTCACCCTGGATAATTTTTCTGCCGGAATTTATTTTGTGAATGTAAAGACGGAAAATTCTGTTTACAGGAAACAATTTGTTATTGTGAAATAGAAAATGGGAAAATAAGAAATTGGGAAATGGGTAATTTGGAAATAGGTTGGTGGGAACAGGGGCTTCTCTGAATTATAGAATTTCTTATTTCCCCCGGATTCTTAATTTCTATTTCCCATAATTTCCCAATTTCTTATTTCCCCCTTTATTTATACTTTTTCCTGAAGAACGCCTTTTGCAACGCGCGCACAATTAATAATTCTGCAACGCGTATTTCAAAAGGCTCTCCCGGTCCTTCCTGCAATAACTCTTTCAGCTTCGTTTCCGGAATATCCGCGCGATATAATAGCCGGTAAAATTGTTCAGATGCAGGTCCGCCGGTTTTGACAAGCTCTTTCGCCAGCAATTCCCGCAGATCAAAAACATCACCGAAAATTTTACCTGAAATTTTTAATTCCATTCCGGAAGTAATAAAATCATTTTCCAAAAGAATAAGCGCATCAGGCAATAAAAAATGCACCAATTCATTCTCAATCAATGAATCAGGTCCACGTTCAGGCAATTGGTAATTGGTCATCCGGTAATTGGTAATTATTTTCTCCTGAATCGCAATCTTTCTACCACGCGGTTATTCAGAATATGCTCGTCAATAATTTCATCCACATCACTCAGCTCCACACCGACATAAAATACACCATCGGGATACACAACGATCGTCTGGCCGAAATCACAAATGTCAAGGCAGGCCGTTTTCTGCGCTCGTACCGGGAATGGAATGTTCTTTTCTTTAAGCTTCTTTTTAAAAGCATCCACGATCTCCATTCCATGCGATTCACCACAGCTCATTCGGGCGGCGCCGGGAGCGCGTTGATTCGTGCAGATGAAGATATGTTTATCGTAAATTGGTTTTTCAGTTGTGGACATAGTCGTACCTTGTATACCGGATTCAGTAGCAAATCCGGTTCTGTAAAGGTAAAGCTTATGAGAGCACTTTTTGGTTTATCGCTTATGCTCCTTTTGTTTTTCTTGTACTAATGAAGTTGTAAAAAACAGTCACGATACGGGTGATTACGTCACTCAGCAGGTTTGATAAGATGAACGGCAGTGCGATTGAAATAGCGCTCGCACAAAAACAAAAAGAATTAACCACCGAAATAAAAAACGTACAATGAATATTCTCATCACCGGCGCATCAGGATTAATCGGCACGCACCTTACTGATTTTCTCACAAAGCAAGGTCATGAAGTGGCGCATCTCGGCAGGGAAAAATCATCCGGCAATTCCATCCGGCAATTTGTCTGGGATCCTGCGAACGGCACAATAGAGAATGGCGCGGTTGCATGGGCTGATGCGATCGTTCATCTTGCAGGTGCAAATGTTGCAGAAGGACGATGGACTGAAAAAAGAAAAGAAGAGATCATTGAAAGTCGCGTCAAAGGCGCGCAGCTTTTGGCGGCAACTATCCGAAAAGAAAATGCCAAAGCAAAAGTTTTTGTTTCAGCAGCAGCAGTAGGCTTTTACGGCATGATCACTTCCGAAATAATATTTAAAGAAATTGATCCACCCGCTTCTGATTTTTTCGGAATGGTTTGCCTGAAATGGGAAAATTCAGCCGACCTGGTAGAGGAAACCGGTTTGCGAACGGTAAAGCTTCGCATCGGTGTTGTGCTTGCAAAGGACGGAGGAGCATTACCAAAGCTTGCCGGACCAGTGAAGTGGTTTGCCGGCTCGCCCCTGGGTTCAGGAAAACAATGGATGCCGTGGATTCATATCGATGATCTCTGCGCGTTGTTTTTAAAAGCAATCGAAGATGGAAGAATGAATGGCCCCTACAATGCAGCCGCGTCACAACATGTTACCAATAAAGAATTTGTAAAAACGATCGGAAAGGTTTTGCACCGTCCTGTATTTCTTCCACCCGTTCCGAAATTCGCTTTAAAATTATTCCTCGGAGAAATGTCCGGCATTGTAACAGAAGGTAGCCGCGTATCCAATCAAAAGCTCCTCAATGCAGGCTTTCATTTTCAACACACGCAGCTTGAAGAAGCGTTGAATGATTTGTTGAAATAGTTTTGCTTTTTTAAATCTGAAATCAGCTCATGGAGAATCATCTTGCTTACTGATGTTCAGATGCCAGCATCTGACACCCCTAAATGATCTGCTGAAATAATTTTGTTTTTTTCAATCTAAAATCCCCGTTAATCTAAAATCCCTATCGCACAAGATTCACATGCCCGATAATTTTAATCTCTTCCCCGTTCACCACATTCGTGCAAGTGATCTTCCACACATATACATCTTCCTGGCATCTATTTCCTTTATAACGGCCGTCCCATCCCTGGTATGTGTCGATCGTTTCGAACATTAAATTTCCCCAGCGATCGAAAAGCATGAAATGATAATCTTCCACGCCCATCAATACCGGGATAAACATATCATTCAGCCCATCGCCGTTCGGTGTAAATGTGTTCGGAATAAAAAAGCGATGCTCCGGAATTACTTCTATTAAAATCTGCGCAGTATCCGGGCAGCCGAATTCATTATACACAGTTTGCGTGATCATGAAGCTACCGTAATTCCAATAGGTGTGAACAGCATTGCAATTGCCGGTCACAAATCCATCTCCGAAATCCATCACGCACGAATCCGCATTCTGGCTCAGATCAATGGTTCCGATGAACGGAGAGAAAATAGAAACGGAATGCGCTGTCACATCAAACCCGGCTGTCGGACTCGGAAATACATTGATCATTCCCAGAACAGAAAAAGTATCAATGCCGATGCAGCCGTTAGTTGTTGTGATGATCAATGTAACATCATACGAGCCGGTGTCCGTGTACGTATGTGTCGGGTTCGGAAGCGTAGAAGTAAATCCATCACCGAAATCCCATTGATAAGTCATTGGCGTTCCGGCGATGGAGCTGTCCTGAAACTCGACAGTGTACGGAACGCAGCCATATAAAGGTGTAGCAGAAAAATTCGAAGTTGGTGTCGGGTAAACAATCACACTATCGGTGAATGTTCCCGTGCATCCGTTTTCAGTAACTGTAATGGTCACAGGATAAACACCCGGTGCATTGTACACTATATTCTGCGGATCCTGCACATTGCTTGTTGACGGGTTTGCATTCGCACCGAAATTCCACGTAGTCGTTCCGTTGCCTATGAATTGCCCTGTCGCCTGAAAGTTAAAGCTGTTTCCAATGAAACATTGTCCTTGCGGCGAAACGAACGCCGGCACTACAGGCGGATAGATCTGGAACGTGCTCGTATTGGTATCTGCACAGGCGCTTCCCGGGTTGCAATAAAGCGTTACTGTATATGTTCCGGTGTCAGCATACGTGTAAGTCGGTGTGAATAAATTTGATGTATCGGCATTGGTATTCGGGTCACCGAAATCCCAGTGATAAGTAGTTGCGTTAAAGCTGTTGTTCAGAAACTGAACAGTAAATCCCGCGCAGAAAACGGTCTGTGTCGGAATTGAGCTGATGGTAAGCAGCGGGCAAGGCGTAACGTTAAACTGGAAATCTCTTTTATTCACACAAATCAATACACCGTTACGATATTCTTTGCAGCAAACTCCAACCACCCATTGTCCTGATAAGTTTGGAGTTCCCGTCAGCAAGCCTGTCACCGGATCAATTGCCATTGCAGGGTTCGAGCTCATCGGATAAGTACCGGAATAGGGCGCGGCAAAAGGAACGAACTGGTAGGGCGGACCTGCAGGTGGAATTGGTTGCGGAAGTGTTGCATTTGCGCCATCAAACGGATCGCACAATTCGTACGCGAGAGAATCACCGTCAGGTTCAGCCGCGGAATGATCGAATATAAGTGGCGCGCCCTGGCAAATGTAGATCGGTGGAAAATTGTTGTAGCGCGGACTGTTATTGCAAATGGCCTGTGAAGGATGCGGGATAATAATCTGGTAAGTAGAGCCCACGCCGCCAGGATTAACAAGATTCAGAATGGAATTATTCCTGCAGCAACGTTGGTAGGCAAGATAGAGTCCGCCAACAGGAATTGGTGGCAGTGTTACTATTTCCTGGTAAACTGCTTCTTCCACACAAACGCCGGTCGGTGGTGAATAACAAGGCGTATTGATTGTCGGCGGAACATTTATAGAACCGGGAAAGGTCATTGGGATCGTGTCAAGCAATGTGCCATTCATGTTAAATATCCCAACATACGCCGGAGCATCATAAGGCGCCTGGCCATTGATACAATCGCGGTAAACTTTCAGTGTAATGCGGTAAACATTTCCGCCAAGGCAATCATAAAAAATTTCACCCCCGACAATGTGTGTTGCTTTTGCGCCTGTGAATGACAGGAGAAAAAGCAAACTAAAAGCACACACGCGAAGCACCTTGTTCATATGGGTAATTCTTCAGCGTTTCTGTTTGTGGGGAAGCATCGACGGGTTTCGTCGCAGAAACGTTTTTTTATTTAATAACCATGATGAAACCGGTCATCGCGGTTCCGTCACTTTTTAGCAAGACGTAATAATATGTTCCGTCAGATATTCCTGAACCATTCCAGTCATTCTGGTAATCTGCATCTTCATAAATTTTATTTCCCCAGCGATTGTAAATTGATAACGCCGTGCCCGGGAAATTTTCAAGACCGAAGAATACAAGATTATCATTGGTGCCGTCACCATTCGGTGTAAATACGTTTGGCGGAATAACATCACATTCCTGAACATTGACAGTAATAGTATCGAGCCTCAGAACATTACATCCGTCCCTCGTCACTACAACATACGTGCCGCTCGCTGACGGTGTAAATGAATTTGAATTTCCAGTCGGGTTCGGAAGAATTTGCGGACCGGCAATCGTTGCCCAGTTGTAGGTGTATGGTAATGAACCGTCAATTGCAGTCACCGCGATCAATGCAGGATCGCCCGAACAAAGAGAAAGATCAGGTGTCGGGAAAGTGTTCAGCGGATTTCCGGAAGGAAGATAGATTGTAACCGTATCAAAACCTGTCGGGCTTCCGCAAGGATCAGTTACGGAGACGATGTATGTGGTGGTGACCGTAGGCGAAACCGTGATTGATTGTGTCAATGCTCCATTGCTCCACACGTAAGCATAAGGTTCAACACCACCGCTCGTTAAAGCATTGAGAGTAATCGGCGCGGCAGTGCAGAGTGAAGTATCCGGACCGGCGTCCACAGTGATCGGTAAAAAGTCGCTGATGTAAATGGTCAATGAATTTACACTTTGCACACACGGCCCGGTAACAGTTGAGCTGATGGTAAGTGTTTCCAATCCTTCAGGAACTCCATCCTGCAATGCAGAAAGGCAAAGCACAATTGAATCTTGTCCTGGCTGGAATATTACAGTCGCAGGGATCTGCGGAATAAAATCAGTTCCGTTATTCAATGTTGTTCCGCCAATCACAAGAGATACGGTATCTGCGAGATTCAAACCTCCCTGGCGTGCAAGGATTATGCAGGCTTGTCCGCAACCTTCGTAAAGTGTCGAGTCATTATTGCTGCCGTAAGAAATTTCAGAAGAAAGATTTACCTGTCCTGTGGTAAAACTTCCGGCCTGTAGGAATACACCGCCATCCACAATTCCGTCGAGCGCATCTGCGCAGGCCAGTTTGATGTGATACGTTTCGCCGCAAAGGATCGGATATTTCGCCTGCAGCACAACTGTAAATCCATCGTATTGACACACGGTGCCCGGCGGATTTTCATTGTCAACATAATAAGTGGGATTGACATTGGCATTTACATTAAGCGCAGTTACCGGAGTCGTGGTGTTTGGGATCAACGCGATATTGGTTGGTGCAAGCGTAGTGGAAACACCGGATAAAACGAATGCGAAAACATCCGCAAATCCGCCGGAAACATATTCCATGTATTCATCTGTTCCGAAAACATAATTGAATTTTACAGAATCGGCCTGCGCGATAAAATCAAATTCGAGCACACACGCGTTGAATGTATTTGTGCCTGCCACAACATCCAGGTAAGTATCACCGGGGGCGTTATTATTTACACCTGCACCCGAAGAGTTATTCGGCCCCTGCGGTCCTGCGCCGGGTCCGTAAGTCGGATCATTGGCGAGAATTGTTCCGTTAGTCATTACAATACCGCTGTCAATTCCCAAACCGGGCGAGCCGGCATTTCCGTTATGAAACCAGCCGATGGCATTCGTGTAACCCGTATAAGTAATGTTGGAAGCTATAATTCCCGGTCCGAGCAATACATTCTGAACCAATTGAGCAGGCGTCAACACGTTGCTGGTCGTCAGTTGTGCTTTAACAGTCAGGAAAGAAGCCACCCCAAGAAGGACAGCCACCAAACGTGAAAATCTACGTAAGCGTGATTGCATGCTAAATATGTATTAATACCTTGTTTTCTCTATTTGCCTAACTACAAATCTAATTCTTTGTGCCCTGATATTCAAGCATTATCGAATGAAATGATTGTTTTTATCGAAAATCGTTGGTTTACTGCATTTTCAAGCCAAATTTCTTGCAATTTCGTTTTCCTATTGACAAAAACCAGCCAAAATCATGAGCCAACTCGAATACATCAACCAGAATAAAGAACGTTTCCTCAACGAACTTTTCGAATTATTACGCATTCCTTCCGTCAGCGCGGATCCGAAATATAAAGGCGATGTGCTCAAAACCGCAGAAGCAGTTAAAGCAAAGCTGGAAGCCGCAGGTGCGGAAAAAACTGAACTCATTGCTACCAACGGTTATCCGGTCGTGTACGGCGAAAAAATAATTGATCCGAAGCTTCCTACCGTTTTGGTTTACGGACATTACGATGTGCAGCCGGCCGATCCGTTGGAATTATGGACAACTCCTCCTTTCGAGCCGGTGATCCGCAAAACGGATGTGCATCCTGATGGCGCAATTTTCGCGCGTGGCTCCTGCGATGATAAAGGCCAGATGTTCATGCATGTGAAAGCGCTGGAAGTAATGCTGAAAACCAATACGCTTCCATGCAACATGAAAATTATAATTGAAGGAGAAGAAGAAGTTGGGTCAGCTAACCTCGGACCGTTCCTTGAAAAGTATAAAGAGAAATTAAAAGCGGATGTAATCCTGATCTCGGATACATCCATCATCGGAAATGATACGCCTTCTATTGATGTTGGTCTTCGTGGTCTTGCTTACATGGAAGTGGAAGTTGTAGGGCCGAACCGCGATCTTCATTCGGGGGTGTATGGCGGCGCGGTGGGAAATCCGGTAAACGTGCTTTGTAAAATGATTGCTTCATTGCATGATGAAAATTATCATATTACCATTCCTGGTTTTTATGATAATGTGGCAGAGCTTTCAGATGCTGAACGTAAAGAATTAAATCTCGCACCGTTTAGCCTGGACGATTATAAAAAAGATCTTGCGATCGATGATGTGCAGGGTGAAAAAGGCTACACCTCCATTGAACGCACCGGCACACGTCCGACATTAGACGTGAATGGCATCTGGGGCGGCTACACCGGCGAAGGCGCAAAAACTGTTTTGCCCTCAAAAGCAAATGCAAAAATTTCAATGCGTTTAGTTCCGAATATGACTTCTGATGAGATCGCGAAAAAATTTGAAGCGCATTTCAAATCGATTGCACCGAAAAGTGTGAAAGTAAAAGTTACGGTGCATCATGGTGGCGAGCCTGTTGTTGTTTCTACAACCTCACAGGCCTATCTCGCTGCAGCAAAAGCAATGGAAGAAACCTACGGTAAAAAACCAATTCCAACACGTGGCGGAGGAAGCATTCCGATTGTTGCGTTGTTCAAATCCGTTTTAGGACTTGATTCTGTTCTTTTCGGTTTCGGTCTCGATTCAGATGCGTTGCATTCGCCGAATGAGCATTACGGTGTTTTTAATTATTACAAAGGCATTGAAACTATTCCATTGTTCTACAGGAATTATGTGGAGATGACGAAATAATATTTAATAATTAAATTTCGTGTCTTGGTGCCTTGGTGGCAAACCTTTTGTTGCCTTCGATATGTAGTCTGGCAAAAAGAGGGATTTCCTTGCAAGGTTTATTGCCACAAAGGCACCAAGACACGAACAAAAAAGATAGAATAGTGAAAAAATATTTCCCATTCTTACTGATAATTCTTCTCTCCGGCTGTAAGCTCAAACCGATTATTCCTTCAGGCGTGCAGGGTGTGAAGTTCGGCACCGTCGACATGATGACCGGCACTGTGAATGGGGAGCTGGGATTAAAGATAAACAATCCGAATAATTTTGCTGTGACGGTTTACCTGATCGAGCTTGATGTGACAATCGCGGGCGTTTCAATGGGACATGTGAAGCTGGAGGATAAATTTAAGATCGAAAAAAATGCTGAGGCGGTTTATCCTGTAAAAGTCAGCGCAACGTTAACTGATTTGATCAATGGCATTCCGAAAATTCTTGCGGCAATTCAGAAGAAACAATCGAATGTGATGCTGACTGGGAATATTAAAGTGGGGAGTGGAATTTTCAAGCATACATTTCCGATTGATATTAACCAGGAGAAGGTGAGTACGGGGCGGAAGTGAGTGGAGACTTATAAGTCATTCACATTCACATGAAATCCATTATCTGCGGCCTCGCGGGATAGCATCCCAGCGGAAACCATGTCCATAGCGGACTCTATTTTTATAGGCACCTTATCAATAATTACAACAGTAAATCCACCTTCTATACCGCTATTGAGCCCGGTCTTGATTTTATTTTCAATCGGACCGCCTATAAGTATCCTGTTTTCGAAGGTGGTCATCGCGACAATTCTATCAGGTTGTCCTAAATGACTACTGATAACGTGGCTGCTATCCACTAATTCAGGATGCTCTAAAAAGTAAGCTCCATCCATGCCCTTTTGTGAATTCGGATGCAGTCTGCCCTGCCCGTCAAGCCAAAAATGAAGATGTGTCTTTGTACGATTTAATAATTTTTCCAGTCTCCTTCTCCACACTCTTGGCGTACAGTAAGGATTCAGATATTCTACCTCCATCACATTTCCCGTTCGTATATCCTTCAATGTTTTTTTCACCAAAGAAGCGTTTGTTCTCTTTGCCACGCTGCTGACAACGCCAGTTGCACGTGTCGTTGTGTTCTTTGTTTTTCCCGCACCCGCACCCGTACCGCGGGTTCCGCTTCCTTTTCCTCTTGCAATATCGTGGCGGATTTGTCTATTGACTTTTTTTAAGATGGCCTTATTCCGTATTCC
>JALYQL010000310.1 GCA_030855855.1 Bacteroidota bacterium
GCTGCAAACTGATCAGCATTCTGATCTTCCGCGTCAATCACCTGTTGAAGCGCCGGGTTAAGCGCGATCTGCTGTTGCTTGTACTCTTGACTTGCACAACGCACAGGATTCTGTGCGAATGCGCCCGCAGAAAAGAAAAGACAAGCAACCGCAGGAAGTAGTAGTTTTTTCATGAGAAATTTTGATTAGGTAAGGTCTGCTAAGATAATATTTTGTCCGGCCAATAACAATAAAAAGGATATACGAATTACGAGGTACGATGTACGATTTTTGTGCGGTCAGGCAAATCGTTATTCGTACATCGTACATCGTAATTCGTATATCGTAATTCGGTCAAAAAGAAAGCCGGTACTAAAAGAACCGGCTCTCCTTTAATATATTTTATTACTTACCTGTTGACCATAATCCGCTGCACTGTTTTTCCGGTGCCGGCAATTACTTCAACGAAATAAACACCATTCGGCTGATTGTTCAGATCAAGCTCGAACATTCCGCCAGAAGAATTAAGCTCTGCAAACTGCTGCACGGTCTGGCCTAATGTGTTCACGATTTTTACATTGATATCTTTCCTGGATTCCAACGCAATATTCAGGTTGAAAATTCCTGAAGAAGGATTTGGAAACAGGTTCACAACTCCCGCAAAATTGGATTGCTCCATTCCAGTGCTGTTCATGATATTGATATCATCCAGGTAGAGATTATCTTCATAATCAGTAATGCTTCTGAATTTAACCAGCAGCGAGGACGCACTTTGGTAAGGAAGCAGCGAAACTGTTTCAAGCCTCCAGTCAGCAGATGTTGCGACCCAACCCACAGATGCGCTCGAAAGCGGAGCAGCTGTCTGAAGCGCAGCGCCCCATTTTTTATACACTGTTGTCCATGTTGTGCCGCAGTTGGTAGATACCAACACTTCCAGCGTATCGGAAAACTGGTAAGGAACTGTCCAATATGTGTAAGCAACCTGGAAAGTGAGTACAGGGCTTGCAACGGTTGAAATATTTACCGGCGGAGCAGTGATCTCATCTACCTGCCCGTTTCCGCCTGCATAATCCCAATTGGCCATACGGGCGCATGCAACACCTGTTTTGGCGCAGCTTGTTGTTCGGTCCCAGGTGATTCCTGCATCCGGATTACTTGCCGACCATCCTGCTGGTACAAATGTTGTTCCTTCAAATCCCTGGAAGAAAGGAATAGATTGCGCGGCTCCTGTACATGTGAAATTAGAAGTAAAGGAATCGTTTGCAGCATTCGCATCAGTAAGTCCATTTGGATTTTGTGTGTATGCTGTGAATGTATGCGCGCCCGATGTGGTGGTCATGGAAGAAAGCGTAACGTTCGTTGTCAGACCTGTAGCAAGCGATCCTGTCCATGTATAGGTTTGCAAAGTTGTAGCATCAACCTGGTATTTGATCGTGCAGGTTGTGAGTGTCGACGTTCCCCAGTTTTTCAGCACTACAACAGGAGTGAATGTTGTTCCGCAAACTGTGCCATTCGGTGTGGTAATGGCGCTGATGGCAGCGTCATTCGAGCTTGGGTTCGGCGATGTGCAGCCATTCGAGGTTTGTAATGTATTGTATGGCGCGCTGTTTAATACCGCGAGCATCCTTGTTTTCTGGTTGTTTGTAAAAAGGTTCAGGCAATTATCATCCGAATAATCAAGATAATTTTCATACATGATGCCGTTTCCTGTCGTGGTGCAATTATCAACGTGCGGCCATGAATAACATCCCGATGTAGCATCACCCTGGTTTGGCGTATCTGTGCAATAATCAGAACCCAAACATGAACCGCCGTCGTCACCCCAGACGTGGTAAAGATCCACGCAGTGAGAAAATTCATGCGTTACAGTTCGTCCGCGGTCAAACGGGGCCTGTATGCCTGAGAATGTTCCGTAAGAAGTATAATTGCTTCCGAAGCAGGTATAATCAACTACAGCGCCGAATGTATTGCTTAATGAATTAGTTGGGAATTCGCCGTAACCGAGAAGTCCGCCTGTCAGATTACAAACCCAGATATTAAAATAACGTGACGGGTCCCAGGCATCCAATCCGCCGTTCGCGAATGATTTTACATTATCATTCGTGCTCCATGATGTGGAAGATGAACCATATTGGCGGGATTCAAGTCCGGTTGTCGCAAGTCCTGCGGGAGTGCGTTGAGCGAGGCAAAACTGAACGGTGGTATTCACTGCCTGCGACCAATGTGAATTTGCATCCGCGTTTGTACGGGCGAAATCTTCATTCATAACCTGCAACTGCGAGAGCACCTGGTTAAGCGATACATTCTGTGCCGTTGATCCGTATACGCAGTGGAAAACAACAGGACAGGTGATCACCATTTCTGAACTTTCAAGCCTTTCGCGGTTGGCTTCAATATATTGCTGAAGGCTGGCTTCGAAAGCATTTCGTTGCGCATCGTGTTGAGGATTGCGCTGCACCAGGAAATTATGACGTTCCATATTCAGTTGGACGCGTTGTGCCTCCGTTGTGCTGTGCATATCGAAACGGATGGAAGATTTTAGACTTACGTCCATTTCATCCTGCCTGGTCATTGCTTCAACAAACTGAGCAGCATTACCGTTGTTGTGCTGTTTGTTTTTTACCTGCTGCGCATTCAAAGCGCTCAGCCCGAAAAACAAACTCATTCCTAGGAATAGAATTTTTTTCATGCGTTAATCTGGTGTGTTAGGTTGGCCGGGAGAAATACCGGAATGGTTAGGTGTTTTGAGACATTAAGGTTAAATATATTTTCTGTAAAAAGCAAGTAGATGCTTAGCAATCAATATCTTAATTCGACTAAGGGGATTATCTGCCCTACAGAAAAGTATTTTTAACCTATTATAAGGGCATGATTTCGCAATTTTGCATAATGAAGAAACAAATACTTTTAGTGGAGGATGAGGAAAACCTGTTGAAAACTATCCGGCTCAACCTGGAGATAGAAGGTTATGCTGTAACGAGCGCGATCGATGGCGGCAGTGCAGTCCGGATATTTGAATCAGGAAATTTTGACCTGGTGATATTAGATGTTATGCTTCCGGTGCTTGATGGATTCGGAGTATGTGAAGCGATCCGCAAAAAAGACACAGCGATACCTGTTCTTTTTCTGACAGCGAAAGCTACCAGCGAAGACAAGGTAAAAGGTCTGCGGCTTGGCGGCGATGATTATATCACCAAGCCTTTTAATCTCGAAGAGTTTTTATTGCGCGTGCAGAATTTGTTGCGGCGTTCTGTAAAAAAAGAAACTTTATTGAACGAATCTTTTTCATTCGGAAAAAACACCGTCAATTTCGCTACGTTCGAGGCCAGCGGAATAAATGGCGATGTCACACTTTCGAAAAGAGAAGTGGAGCTTTTGAAATTATTACTCGAAAAAAAAGGAGAAGTAGTTTCCCGCGATGAAATTTTAGAAAAGCTTTGGAATGATGATGCATTACCAACAGCAAGAGCGATTGACAATTACATTCTCAATTACCGTAAATATTTCGAAGCCAATCCACGCGAGCCAAGACATTTCTTTTCAATCCGTGGAGTAGGGTATAAGTTTGTGGAATAAATTACAGATTACCAATTACCAATTACCAATTAAAAGGGAAGGAAATTGGGGAACTAAGAAATCAGGAAAGTGGAAATTTAGTACTATGAAATTGGCAACTTACAAACGTCATGATCTGTAATCTGTAATCCGGTAATTGGTAATTAATTTAATTTCCTGATTCATCAATTTCACATTCAATTGGTAATTGGTAATCCGGTAATTGGTAATTTATTCGTCTTCTTTCCTGAGAGAATCTTTCATCTTCAACGTATCTTCCGGAGTTTTTTTCTTCTCATTTTTTTCTTCTTCGCCGAATTCTGCCACGAGCCATGCAACGATGAGCGCGAGCAGGACCGCGATGAAAACTTTACGGTAACGATAGAGCGGCGTGCGGTAAAGCGGGTTGGTCATGCGTTGGTAATTCTGCATGACTTTCCCGAAATCTTTATGCCGCGCGATCTGGTCTTCGCGTGGGTCTTTCGGGTCGATATTGAATTTAAAGTTGCTCATGGTTCATCTCCCCCCTGCTTTAATGAGGAGTTGTTTGAGTTTTTCAAGTATTCTGTATGTGCGCACTTTTGCGTTGTTTTCAGTAATTCCGATAATTTCCCCTACTTCAATAAAAGCCCTTTTCTCAAAAAAACGAAGCTCGATAAGCTGCATGTCATCGGCTGATAAAGTGCCGAGCGCCTTAAGCAACAGCTTTTGATTTTCTTCCGAGTCGCTCTCCCCACTTTCAGCAATCATCTTGCCGAGATCTGATTTGTCAAGACTTACCACACGCTCGCGGTTCGTTTTGCGAAAAAACATATTGATTTCGTTCACCGCTATCCGGAACAGCCAGGCCGAGAATGGAACGCCTATGAATGTATATTTCGGCAGGGCAAGCATGGCTTTGAGAAAAGTGTTGGCAACAATATCGCCCGAATGTTCCTCATCACCTATACGCCTGAACACAAATACAAAAACCTGTCGGTAATATTTTGAATAAAGCACGCCGAATTTCGAAGGATCGGATTTAGCCGCTTCCACTATCGCCAATTCGACCCGCATGTCATCTGCGGTTTTATGATGCTCGTTCAATATTCGGAGTTTCTTTCCTAATGCAATTAAGGCCGGAAAGATACACGAATTCTGTGGGGAGGGATTGTCTTCTTTGGGAGAGATTTTCATGAAGGGAAAGCGGCAGGGAAGGAGTGGCAGCGGCAGTAAAAAAGGGAGGTGAAGGCGGCAGGGAAAGGAGTGGCAGCAGCAGTAAAAAAGTAGTAAAAAAGCCGGGGTTGTGACGCGATGCTCGTGTCACAATGAAATAGCTGCGCAATTCTTCCGGTTACCAACAATTTTCCGCCATTTACAGATTATTTTTTTTCAGGCAGGCAACGAATTGTATCTTTTTGACGTCATAGAATTATATAAGCGAGATAAACCCAATACTATGAAACATTCATTCCTTTTTCTTTTCCTTCTTTTTGCCGGCAATTCCTTTGCAACTCCCGGAATTCATGAAGCGCTCAAAAATCCTTCAGGCATTACCGTTTTAGAATTTAACGGCGAAAAAGAGGAAGCTTTACTTTTTTTAAGAAATGCTTCACGCTTCACTTCATTAACACATATCCGCATTTACGGAATTACAGATTCAATTAGTGCTGAACAGGATATTTTAGCAATTGCTGCCTGTCCTTTAGTAACAAAAGTTTCTTTTGATAAATGCGGATTTGCACACTTATCACCTGCCGTGAAAATGCTCGTATCGGTGAAAGATGTAGAAATTTCAAATTGCGGCAAGCTGGAAATTGACGGAACATTTTCCTGCCTTTCCGGAATGCCTTCATTAAAAACCATCAGCTATTCAACAGAGAAATTAGTCCGCCTTCCACGAACATTCAAGCTCATGCGCGGACTTCAACGGATAAGCATCAGCAATACGGATCTTTCGCTTGCTGATGGCTATGCGTTGAACAATTCAAATGCACAGGATCTTTTTGTGAAAGAGAATTTACAATTGGGATTCGGCACTTCGGTTCTTCTCCTGGAATATTCCTGCTACGATAAACCATCTGCGAAAGAGCACATCAGCATTATGCGTGATATGCTGCAGGGCGCTGTCGGATTTCATGACGATGTGGAAATGCCACGACGCAATGTAGCTTTTACAAGAAATAATCCATTGGTGAAGCCACCCATAATAGGGCTTGATGTATGGAAAAGTGTTTACACCACAAATGCGACCACCGGCGGGCTCGTGGAATATCCTTCCGGAACAAAAATTTTAATTCCATCGCACGCGTTTGTGGATGCTGCCGGAAATGAAATTAAAGGCGATGTTACAATTGATTACCGCGAGTTTCGTGATCCGGTCGATATTCTTGTGAGCGGAATTCCTATGGTATATGACAGCGCGGGAATATCAGGTGATTTCGAATCGGCAGGAATGTTTGAGATTAATGCTTCTGTGAACGGCAAAGAAGTTTTTCTCGCCCCCGGGAAAAAAGTGGATGTGGAATTTGCAGTGGTAGATACTGCTTCTACTTTTAATTTTTATCGTCTTGATCCGGCGAAAGGATGGGTGTATGAAGATAAGCCCGGAAGCGTGGAGCAGAAACAGGAAACAGTGCTTACGAAAACTCCTTTTGTTTTATCTGCGGCTGTTCAACGGTATAGATTTAAAACGATGGCGATGTTGAAAAAACGCCCGTCACTTGGCGATACGCTTTCTTTCGAGGCGCGTTATGAAGACACGAATTATGTTTATATGAAAAGGGTTGTGCGTTCAAATCTGAAAAGTACGTCAAGGGCATGGCAATTGAAAAGTTCGGCGAGTTGGCAGCTCCGGAAAGTACCAGCTGGTAAAGGGAACACCTGTTTTATGTTGAACCGGATATTGTACAACCACAAAAAGAAATCACTCTATAATGCAAACAATCCCGAGTTACAAGCGTTTGCCGGCGTGCTGTGGCAGGCGACAGATCCGATATCGAGGAAAGAATTCAGGGCATATTTCAGTCGCAGGGCGGGCATCACCGATGTGCGCGTTGAATATGATGGTGGTGCTGATTTTACATTGGAGCTGAAATACCTCTGGGGATTTAAAAGAATTTCAGTGACGCCTGTGAAAATTGTAAACAAAAAACCCGTTGCCTATTCTGAAAAGAGCTGCGCCAGAAGATTTAAAAATTACACGAAGGGATTAAATCGCCGGAAAATAAAATTGCACCGGGAGAACGCGAGAAGCCTTAGGAATTTATTATCGTGGAAACGCGCGGCTGGCAGAGATTCAGTTACTCACTGGAATGATTTGCGCGGTGTAATGAATGCGGAAGAACAGCCAATGGATTACAATAACTGGGTTTCTTACACGAGAGATCAATCTTTTAAACTGGACAGCACCAATGGTGTTGCAGGAGCTTCACAAACGACCGCCGTTTACCAGGCGCTTTCGATTCAGGGTTTCGGAATTTTTAACTGCGACCAGATACGCAGAATTCTAAAGCCTGTTGAAGTATTTGCAATGGCGATGACACCGGATGGAAAAGCACGGCCAAGCTCTACAATTTTTGTCATTGACAAAGACAAAAACATGGTATTCTCTTATTCCAATTACACTGGAAGCACGAAGATTATCTATGGGGAAAACGCGCAGAATAAACTACTTTCTGTTGCTCCTGATGGAAGTCTCGCTTACACAGACGAAACTGAATTTACAAGGATGCAAAAAGTTACGCCCGGCACTTTTGGGTTTCCTTCGAGAGAGATCGCAACAAAACCGGTGAGCGCGGAGGAATTAAGGAAAATCATGTTTCCTTCTGAATGATTTTATTTTAAACAGCCACTAAATCTTAAATGAACCAACTTTAATTTTTAAAATCCTTAAGGTGATAAAGCTCCGTCTCGTATTTTTTGCACTCTTCATGACCTCCTGTCTGAATGCACAGGATCCTGTCTTCACGCAATATAATTCCGCGCCTTTATACCTGAACCCGGGTTTTGCAGGAAGCACAGGCCACGCACGGGCCGCAACTTCTTTCCGCGATCAATGGCCGATGCTGTATGGGGATTTTATCACCACGAATGTTTCGTATGATCAGTATTTTGCAAAACTTCATGGCGGGCTCGGACTTAACTTTCAGAATGATCTGGCCGCTTCAGTTATCAATACCACTACTGTCGATCTGTCTTATGCTTTTCATCTGCCGCTTTTTGAAAACAAGCTTGTTATCTGCCCCGCTGTTTCTGTTGGCTATCTCAGAAAACACGTTGACTTGCAGACGTTGAATTTTGGTGACATGATCGATCCGCGACGCGGTTTTGTTTATAATCCCTCTGCAATAGCTCCGATGCAAACTACAATCAATCGTTTTGATCTTTCCACCGGATTTATCGCTTACACGAAACGCCTTACCGTTGGATTTGCAGTTGCTCATTTGACACAGCCAGATATTGGTTTTGTGGGCGAATCGCACTTGCAGACGCGTTATTCCATTCATGCTTCCGGCGTGATCGGACATTTACCCGGAGATTTTGAAAATCGATTTTCCATTATCCCGCAGGCAGTGTTTGTGCAGCATGGAGATTTCAACCAGCTGACAGGCGGCGCTTCCGTTTTATTTAAAAATTATTCGCTTGGACTTGCTTACCGTGTTAATGATGCTGCAATATTGATGGCGGGTTATCAGAATCGTTTATTCCGTGCTTCTTACAGCTACGATTACACGGTTTCAGAATTGACCAACCAAACCGGCGGATCACATGAAGTATCGGTGCAGTTTTTCCTTTTCCGGAAAATGAAGCCTGAGAATTTTCTCGCGCCTGCAAGCACTGTTTTTTAAATATCAGAGCTTACTGAAACGTTGTGTGAAAATTACATTCGCGCCCGATAATTTTACATGCCAGGAATCAAGTTTGTTCTCAGGAATAATTTTCCGAACCAGGTCACACGATCCTTCCTGTGAGATCAATTACTTTCGCACAAGTTTTAAATTAATGTGCGAGGAAGGAAAAGATTTCATGTGCCGATTATCTGATCTGGATATTTATTGGTTTTGGCCCGGTGTCCATTACAGAATCATTATCCAGCCTGATCTTCATGTTGAGATTATCGCCGGTTGATTTTACGAATTCCAGTGTTTCAATTTTCGGCTCTCCTTTTTCAATTCCTTCGAGCCTTACTTTTAATGTTTTGTTCTCCTGGAGCATATATGAAATGCGTTGCGGAAAATCATGCTCGCGGTTTTCGAAAATGGCATTATGCTCATCACCCTGTATCAGCTTAAAAAGCACTGGTTCTTTTTTCGGCGGAATGGTCACGATATAATAAGGAACACCTTCCACCACATCGATCTTAAGGTTTTCCTTGAACAATGTATCTCCGGCAGGCGACAATGAACATCCGAAACCGACAAAAGCTTTTCCTTCACGACGCCAGGTTTCATTAAAAATAACGGTGTTCAGATCTGTTCCCTGCCAAGAACCGATCATCCAGTTAATATCTTCAGTAGCGCTGTTTGAATTTCCGCAGGAAGAAAAAAAGGCAAGCACTGCTATGGCTGATGCTGAAAGAAATTTTTTCATATCCTGCGAAATTACTTCATTTAGAATGAATGCCGAAATAGGAAAAGTTCGGTTGAATCTTATTCAAGGTTATGAGAGCAATGTCATTAAGTTAAGAACGCGGCGTGCGGCTGTGTTACAATTTCGCTCCTATGGAACTGCATTTTCTATTCAGATTAACAACTCCATATAAGTGGAATATTACTACTGCTCACAGACACCAAATAAAATAAGCTCCGTATGAATGAATATATCGGTTCGCGCCGCTGGTAGTTCCTGAAACATCGCATGGCTTGATGACATTAGCATTTGCTGAAATCCTTTATAAGACACCAAAAACTTCAATGGTTTAATACGTCACAAAAAAAGCTCCGTTCGGAATGAACGGAGCCCGGGGAAAACAAAAAACTAAAAATCCGGATGCAAGTTGGGTCTTGTTGAAACCGGAACTCTTTTTAGTTTTTAATTGGCACTGGTTGGTTATTTCGTTGCAGGAAATTTTGTGAGCACATCTTTCACAGCGTCTTTATGAATGGTGTACGTCATCATTTTTAATTTTACATAATCTTCGTGGTAATAAAAATATCCCGGGTTCTGTTGATTGTTGCGGCTGCTGCTGCCCGAATCTTTAATGAGAAACCACATACCGTTTGATTTTTCACACCAGCCTACAAGGTGAATTCCATGATCGTCAGTCGTTGTGCCATTGCTGAAACGAAGCTGGCGTGCATTCTCATCAATGTTTTCGTGTGGAATATCATACGAAGGGATCATCGCTACACCAAGCTCCGGATTAAGTCCGCCTTCAGAAACATCACCGCCGATTGCGACGCTGTATCCTGCTTTAATTCCCTTTTTAAGAATGTCCATCCATGTATCTAATGGTACATTAAAATAATCTGAAGAATTCCACCAGTTATCAGGCACATCATATTCTGCTTTCGTCCAATAAGGCGATTGCATCAACGACATGAATTCGATATAATCGTCCGGGTTTAATTTGCAGACATCTTTCAGGTACGCTTGCGGACTCATTTTCTTTCCGGCAATTGTTACATCCACAGGTGGTTCTCCCATCTGCGATTTCATGATTGATTTTACGGTAGCGACTACTTCTTCTTCATTCCACGCGCCGCTTGCTTTAACATTCTGCAGGTATTTATTCAGCTCATCAAACAAGCTTACGTGATCATAAAATGGCTGACTTGGTTTTAATCCGGTGTAAGCATCATAAGGAACAACTCCGTATTGCTTCATCATGCGTGTTACCGCGTTGGATTCGGATCCTTCACCGAAAGCCGAGCTGCCCCGCGTTCGAACAAACTCTTTCGTTTTTTCCACATACTCCCAGTAAACAATATACGACTGGGAAAGATGGAGGTCTTGCTTGGAGATACGGTTGATTTCGGTTTCATAATAGGAGAGAGTTGAAAAGCACCAACATGTATTGGTAGCGCCCTGTGATATTGGCGCAGTTGTGTAAACTGTTTTGAATTCGTCCATGGATTTCGGAACAACTACGTTCGCGTAATCCATCATAAACCTTTTTTCTTCCGGCTTCTTTTTGGTGTTGTAATTATCCAGGTTTTCATGAATACGTTTCAGGAAAGGATTGGCATAAGGTTTCAGAACTCCTTTATCCTGCGCCGGAAGCATTCCTGCAGCTGAGAAAACAAATGCAAAAAGAATGAGACGTTTCATGGTTTGTATTTTAGCTGGCGATAATTGCGACGCGAAAATAAGCCGAATGACAATGCAACCGGACGGATTTCGATGAAAGGAAAAATGAGCGGGATGGCAGCGGTTTTTTAGGTGACGAAAATAATTGTAGTCACAAGAATTTATTGCATTTCTATCAATCCGGACTGGAATTGCCAATCGCGGTTATCATTCATTTTAGCGGAAATGGCTTTGCAAAACTATCTGTGCAACGCTGATTAAACATCTGGTCGTTGTACAGGTTCTGCTCGGGAAGAAAATAGATGGTTGTTCCGTTAGCCCTGGCATTTTCAAAAACATCACATGCTTCATAAAAATGAAAATGCCGATCCGGGCGATTATTTTTTTGCCAGTAATACGTTTGAATTTCATTGTACCACCAGCCGGTAATAACCGCGTAACGTGAATCCAGCTTCTCAGCTATTGCAATCACATCATCGCAGTATGTCATCTTGTTAATGCGCTTCGATCGTTCGGAAATGATGGGGCCACTTAACGGGTCAATGAAAATTTGCTGGCCGGAGACATTAAAATTCATTGCGAGAGAAGATGATTCAGCTCCACGTAAGCTGTCTGTAAGGTTGATGCTGAATAAAAAAGGCGCAATGATAAACAGGGCCGTTGCCACACGCATTTGTTTATCTTTTAATCCGAGTGCGAGCAGGATAATAAAGAACGGAATAGCCGGAACCATATAACCTGCTTTCTGCGGCAGTCGTAAATAGGAAATGATATGCAGAC
>JALYQL010000349.1 GCA_030855855.1 Bacteroidota bacterium
GTCTGATTGACGTGACTAAGATCAAGCACAACGCCGTGGTAGGCTGCGATATCCACTTTCCCTATGGATAATTTTCTGAGCAGCACCGCGTGACTTTGCATAGAAGCCGTACCCAAACCGGTCGACATCCGATCATGTTCGGTGAGCGTTTCTTTTTTCAGGAAAGCGTCAATACGTGATTTATCGAATACCGTTTTGGAAGCGCCGGTGTCAATGATCGCGTTCGCGTTTTTTCCGTTGATCTTGATTTTTACCTGCAGGTGAAACCCGTCGCCTTCGATACTGAGCAGATGAATAGGAATAGTGATTGCCATACAAAGGAATTAATAATTTGAAAATTAATAATTAAGAATTGTAATGTTCGAAAATGTATAAAGGCAAAAAAAGGCGTGTTCCTTTTTTACAAAGAACACGCCATATCAGATTTCATTATTAATCTGCACATTATTAATTATTAATTGAACCTAAGCAGTAATGTTCATGCCATCCAGCACGTTCATTACTTCTTTCACCGCTTTCGCTGAATCGTCGAGCAACTTTTTCTCTTCTGCATTCAGTTTAAGCTCGATGATTCTTTCGATCCCGTTTTTGCCGAGCACAACCGGAACTCCGAGATAAATATCTTTCATTCCGTATTCGCCGTTGAGCAATGCGCAAACCGGGAAAATTCTTTTCTGGTCGCGCACGATGGCTTCTACCATTTGAGCTGCAGCAGCGCCCGGTGCATACCACGCTGAAGTTCCGAGCAGGTTCACGATCTCGCCACCACCTTTTTTAGTGCGGTCGATGATCGCGTCGAGCTTGTCTTTTTCGATCAGCTCAGTTACCGGAATTCCGCCAACTGTTGTATAGCGTGGAAGTGGCACCATTGTATCGCCATGTCCGCCCATGAGAACGGCCTGAATATCTTTCGGCGAGCAATTCAATGCTTCTGCCAGGAACGCGCGGTAACGGGCAGTGTCAAGAATTCCGGCCATTCCGAATACTTTGCTTGACGGCATTTTCGCAGTCAGGTATGCGCAGTAGGTCATTACATCGAGCGGGTTGGATACGATGATAATGATGGCATTCGGAGAATGTTTGATAATGTTTTCCGTTACCGATTTAACAATTGCCGCGTTGGTTGAAATTAAATCGTCACGGCTCATTCCCGGTTTACGCGGAAGACCTGATGTAATGACTACTACATCTGAATTCGCGGTTTTGGAATAATCGTCGGTCGATCCTTTTACGCGGGTATCGTAAAGATTGATCGGGGAAGTTTGCCAGATGTCCAGCGCTTTTCCTTCGGCAAAGTTGGGTTTAATGTCTACAAGAACAAGCTCGTTGCAAAGTTCTTTATGTGCGATCACGTCGGCACAGGTTGCACCTACGTTTCCTGCTCCTACTACGGTGACTTTCATGGTGTCGTTTTTATTCGGTTGGATGGGATTTTTGCTCCCGCTGTTTTATCGGCATCAAAATTAGAAATTGCCTGACACCAAATGCGTTTTCGAAAATATTTTTATTCCATTTTTTCCGTTCTGTGAACTCACACTACCGATGGCACGGTATTTACTACCACTTATCAAGTTGCCCGAACTTTTTTATTAATTTTCGTATATTTATAACGCATGAAATCTCCCCGATTCCAGCATTATGTTTTCCTGTGGTTTTCGCTTTTGTTGGGCGGAATAAATGTGCTTGCGCAGAACCCTACCAATCAGGATTGCCTCAATGCAATTCCAATTTGTCAGAATGTTTATTCGACAACTCAATCGTATGTTGGTGAAGGAACCTTCCCGAATGAAATTAACAACGGCTCTTCTTGTCTCGGATCAGGAGAGCTTAATGACGTCTGGTACACATTTACCGTGCAAGCCAGTGGAAACCTGAACTTTACCATCACACCAAACAACAGCGCGGATGATTATGACTGGGCAGTTTACAACCTGACAAATAATAACTGCAGCGACATTTACACAAATCCAGGCCTTGAAGTGAGCTGTAATTTTTCGGTACAGCCCGGCAATACAGGGCCGAACGGCGGCTCTACCATGAACTCTCAGCCCGCATCGGGAACTCCTTACAACCAGGTGGTTCCGGTTATTGTCGGACAGACTTACGTGGTGAATGTGAGTAATTTTTCTTCCACTCAAAATGGCTATACCATAAACTTCGGCGCTTCATCTGCTACGATCTTTGATAATATTCCCCCTCAGATCTTATCCGTTTCTAATCCGGGATGTGGCGGCAATACATTGACAGTAACTTTCTCTGAAAATATTCTCTGCAACACCGTTCAGGCTTCCGATTTCAGCTTTACAGGACCGGGCGGACCTTACACCGTTACGAATGTTACTTCGGTTGCGTGTGCCCAGGGCGCGCAATATGATAATGTATTTACGTTCACAATTGCACCATCAATTACCGGTGCAGGAACCTATAGTGCAAATCTTGTAGGACCAGTTACTGACCTTTGTGGTAACGTAGCCATCTTCCCTGCTTCATTGCCATTTACCGTGGGTTCTTTTACTTACACGCACGCCTCAACCCCTGCAGCATGCGCATCAAGCACTGGAACAGCGATTGTAAACACCGTAGGAAGCGGACCGTTCAGCTATGCCTGGAGCCCGAATGTTTCTACTTCAAATTCGGCCGCAGGACTTGCAGCCGGAGTTTACACCGTAACTATCACTGATCAGTCGAATGGCTGCACTGCCATTGACACGATTCATGTAATGGCCAACAACACACTGAATGTAAATACATCATGGAGCGATTCAATTTGTCCGGGAAGCTCCACTACCATGACCGCCGGCGTGATTGCAGGAACTCCACCGATCATTTATAACTGGAGCGGCGGATTGCCAAACCAGGCAAGCAACCTCGTTACACCACCGGTCAACATTACTTATACGTTGAATATTATTGACGCGAATGGCTGCACGGCCGGTCCCCTTTTCTTTCCTATCGCTATTGCCGGCCCTGTTGCAGTAAATGTTTCCGGTGCAAGCCCTATTTGTTCGGGCGGCGGTTCTGCTTTAACAGCGATCGGGAGCGGTGGTGACGGACAGTTTACGTACACATGGATGCCGGGAAATCTGAGCGGTCAGAATATAACTGTTACACCACCTGCAACCACCACTTATACTGTTACAGCAACAGATGGCTGCGGACAAACGGCAACACAAACGATCACGATTGTTGTTCAGCAATTACCTGTGCTGAGTTTTGTAGCGGATACCACGCACGGGTGCACGCCCTTGTTTGTGCGTTTTTCCATTGACACAACAGGATTCGGCAACGGTTCTTTCCTGTGGAATTTTGATGATAACGGTGCAACGTCAACTGCTGTAAATCCGACGCACACTTTCACAAGCGCAGGATGTCATAATATAAGTCTGACTGTCACAGTACCGCCTGGTTGCTCCGCTACGCAAACTTATCCATGCATGATCAGGACAATTGCGCAGCCGAATGCATCATTTACCGCAACGCCACCGATCACGGATATTCTTAATCCGACGATCCAGCTGAATAATACATCTTCCAACGGAACCAGCTGGTTCTGGAGCTACGGCGACAGCACGACGAGCACTTTTTATGAGCAGGATCATACGTATGAACTGCCAGGCCATTACCCTATCTATCTGATCGCGATGAATGATTCAGGATGCAGCGATACGGCGCTGGTAAATATTATTGTAAATGATTATCACACCTTCTTTGTGCCGAATGCATTTACGCCGGATGATAATGGTCACAATGAAATTTTCATTCCTGAATACACAAATATTATCGAGTCGGGCTATAGCTTCATGATCTTTGATCGCTGGGGAAATCTTGTATTTGAAACCCATAATATCAAAGAAGGATGGAATGGCCGTTCAAAAAACTCAGGCACAATGATGGAGTTGGGTGTTTATGTTTATAAAATAACGTACACGGATAATATGTACCAGGTGTATAATCTCATTGGACATGTCAGTCTGATCCGCTAAGTGTTGTAAAGCAATGTTAACTTCTCTTTTGCGTGTTTATTGTATTGTTTAATAACTTTTAATTTCGACCAACAAGCAGTAAATGAAGATAAGATGGCAATAGCCATCGATCGGCCTGTGTTAATGAGAGTGTCTTCAACACGAGTTAAAACTTTCTTAATCAGTCATTTGTGTTATTGCAGTGTGAATTGTATGTTTGGTAATAGCAAACACACGCATAACCTTCTGACCCATGATTGTAAATTACTTTTTTAAGAAAAGTAGTGTCGTTAATTTTTTCGCGACGTTGCTTTTTCTTTTTTGCTTTTCATCTCCTATTTCCGCGCAGCTTACAGTAACTCCTAACCCTTCGATTGCAACATTGATCAGCAATCTTGCGGGACAAGGATTAACAGTAACCAATGTCGTTCTGAATTGTCCGACCGGCGCATATGGAACATTTGCGAATGGAAATACCACCAATGTGGGTCTTACCAATGGAATTTTACTCACCACAGGTTCTGCCACCAATGCAATTGGTCCAAATAACTCAACCAGCGCTGGCACCTGTAACGGAACTTCAGGAAGTGATCCGCAGCTTATCTTGATTGAACCACAAGCCACAGAAGATCTTTGTGTTCTTGAGTTCGATATCGTACCACAATGCAACAATTTACAGATCCGTTTTGTGTTCGGATCAGAAGAATATCCTGAATTTGTAAGCTCGTCTTTCAACGATGCTTTTGGATTTTTTATCTCAGGACCAGGCCCCGCATGCCAGGCGAATTTTTACAATAATCAAAACGTCGCCACACTTCCGAATAACATAACGCCGGTATCGATTGATAACGTGAATGCTACCACTAACAGCGCTTTTTATGTAAACAATACCCCCGGCGCCACCATACAATACGACGCATTCACCACTGTGCTCACGAGGAATATTGCGCTTTGTCCATGCCAGACCTATCACTGGAAAATGGCAATCGCCGATGCAGGAGATTGTGTGTATGACTCCGGTGTATTTATTGATTTTATCGCGTGTTCCAATGCGCTCACATTAACAGCTTCATCAACAGCAACAGGCTGCTCCGGCTGTACAGGTACGGCCACGGTGACAACGGCTGGCGGTACAGGTCCGTTTAGTTATTCATGGGCGCCAAGTGGTGGAACGGCTGCAACTGCGACAGGTTTATGCGCCGGAACTTATACTGTAAGTGTAACCGATGCGCTTTCTTGTTCACCTCCTTCAACGGTTGCTGTAACTGTTGCGTCTTCCGGAACACTTACCCTCAGCGGATCGCAAACAAATATTTTATGTAACGGCGCTTGTACCGGAAGCGCAACGGTAAACATTGTCACAGGAACAGGACCATTTACATATTCGTGGGCACCAAGCGGAGGTACAGCCGCTACAACAACAGGCAGATGCGCGGGAACTTACACTTGTACAGTGACGGCCTCAGGAGGTTGTACTGCAACACAAACATTCAATATCACGCAGCCCCCCTTGCTCACAGCTACACAATCGCAGGTAAACATTTTATGTAACGGATCCTGCACAGGCAGCGCAAGTGTAGTAGCCTCCGGAGGAACACCGGGATATACTTATTCGTGGGCGCCAAGCGGCGGAACAGCTGCTACAACCACCGGA
>JALYQL010000351.1 GCA_030855855.1 Bacteroidota bacterium
GACCAGGACTATAAAATGGATTCAGTGTATCGGAACCGTAAGACAATGCAGTGTCAGATACAACCTGGGGACCAAAACAACTCCCGGTATCCAGCATACTTCCAAATAGAATTCCGTCAATGCCCAAAGAATCTTTGTATAAGCGTGCTGAATTAGAAATTCTGCCATAAATGACTAAACCCTGATAACAACAATCACCCCATCCTGGAGTAGCGTCCATTCTGTCGCCGGAATCCAGCAACATATTATTGAAATAATTTCCGAAATGGTTTGTGGAATCCACATACGTATAAGTAGCCGTGTAAGGCTGATGCACGTACACGTAATAGGATCCCGGCAAAGGAATATTGAGATAATAATCCTCGGAATAATATATTCCGCTGACTGTATAAATTAAAGAATCTCCACTAATCGTTTTACTTGTGATCGTATACTTCCGGATAAAATCCTGATCTACGGGGCTAAAGCCATTAGTAGCATGTCCCTGGTATTCGAACATATCGCCGACGTTAAAATCAAAATAATCTTTCATGCGCGGCACCAGCTCTCCGATATCGCGGCCATGAATTCCTTTCAGACGGTAATAACTGCTTTGTCCATATCCATTCGGCCACTGAACGATGCCGTAATTTTTGGAAAACATAACTGTATCACCGGAAGAAAGCAAAAGCGTTTTTACCGAATCGGGAAGACCAAGCACCGTCGCCATTCCATTTGCAACGACAACCGCTGTGATATTGGCTATAGTATCAAACAACCAGCTTTGCAGTACTATTGCATTGAGATCAATTACCTGGCTGCCGGGATTGCGGAAATTGCACCAGCCGTTGGCATTTTTAATTAATTGTTTTCCGAGAAATTGCTCTTTAGTTGTAAGTCCGTAACAGGAATCACAGGCGTTGGGTCCGCCGACAATTGTAAGGCACGAATCGCAAACAATTGTATTGTAATTGAAAACTGTATCGCCGCTGATTGCAGTGTACGAATCCGCCCGAAGCGTTGAAGTGAGCACGGGATCATTATCCAAACGGAAATTAAAAGCTTCGGAAGAATTTAACGGCGACCAGCTTTGGGCAGCAAGGAAGAATGGAAACAGGAATAAGAAGAGTAAAGTTTTTTTCATGATGGTAGTATATCCTATAAATGTACCATGATAAAATTGCAATTGCTACTGCAATCGGCAGGACTCTTACGCGTTCAAAAATCAGGCGATGTTGCCCCAATTCTTCAATTCTTCTTCTGTCCATAATTCCGGGAAGAATATTCTTCGCTGAAAAGACGGATGTAAATATTTCTGCCATTCGCTTCCTCCTGTGGCAGACTTTACTTCGCCTTTGAAATTCAGGTAATACTCCGCTGTTTTCAGATGCGCAAGCGGCCAGACCACATTGTATGTATGATCAAAATCTTTCAACGCTTTTTTCAATTCTTCCTGCCCCGGAGCTTTTTCTTCGAGCGCTTTAAAACGCTGCAAAAGATTTTTATCCTTCATGCGCAAAGCGAGCCCTTTTAATTCGTCCTGGTATTTATCTTCGAAGTTGCGAAGCGTCTGCGTTTTTTTTCCTGTTTTGCGATCAAGCCCGGCGTCCTTCCAATACAACTCTTCGAATAATTCATCCACATTTGCCTCCGTTTTCATTTTTCCTTTCACTCGTGCATTTACGAGATGAGGAAGATCGGTGCAGAGAATTTCCACCACACGGAATTGATTGGACTGCAAACCACTTGCTGGCGCCAACGTGAGCCGGAATTCATTGTACTGTTCATAATCCATTCCTTCACGCATCACGCTGAACGATTGCGTCAATACACCAGCGTAACGATTTACGCGTTCCATTTTAATTTTGAAAAACGCGGCATCCGTTTTATCCGAATCCGTCACTTGTTTTAATTCGTGCACAATCAGCTTAAGCTACAATTCGGTGATCTGATGATACATGATAAAGATCGTTTCATCCGGAAATTCCGTCCGTGGACGCTGCAACGAAAGCAACGTATCTACTTCGATATAATCCCAATACGTTATAGGTTTTATATGGCTGAATCCCTTCAAAAAAGCGGCCGCATCCTGCCCTTGAGCGCTGTACTTGTCATTCAGCTTCTGAAGCGTTTCGAGAATTTCCGGTTTAATATCCATGGTAAAAAGGAATGTACGATGTACGAATTACGATTAAAAGGCTACGATTTATCAGGCAAAATTACTAAATACCACCCGACGAAATACATAAGGGGATGTACGGGTTACGATGTGCGATTTTAAGAAAAAAATTAGCCTGAGCGTTGATTTAAGGTCCGCGCTTATACAAAAAAATACGAGCTACAATTCTCTCAAATCGTAACTCGTAACACGTACATCTTTTTTTACTTCGCAATGTTGAGCGTGGTCATCAATCCTGATGTTTTGATAAGATCCATTTTTACGGAACCTACCAGGATCTCTCCTTGTGCGCGGACAGGAACATGATTTGCATCGTCGCTGATCCACAGCGTCAGATCTTCTTCTTTTTTGAATACACGGCCTTTCTGAACGACAGGACAGAATTTAAGACAGTTGATCTTTCCCACATCTGACTTCACGATCTCTTTTCCAAGGAATTTTATTTTCAGATCCCACACTTCATCATCGACGAAAGTCTGAACAGCGTAAGTATCTCCTTTTTTCGCTTTGCTGAAATCGATCGTTCTCGCGTAATAAAAAGCGGAAAGCATGTCCTGGATATATTTCGGCACCGTCAACGATTTTCCATTGGAATTTACTTTTCCCATCGTATGATCGTAAGTCTGGTTCTGGTTAATTTTATATCCACCTTCATCCACACGACGGATAAACAGCCAGGGCATCAATGCTTCTTCATCCACATACGATTCGTAACGATCGCGTATTTTAAATACCCAATCGAACGCGCCTTTTGAGGTTCCTGTTCCGATCACGTGTAAAGTAGGTCTGCCTGCGATAAGCTTATTCGCGTTATCAACGCTCATAATTGCTACACCGGCGTTCACTGCCCCATAGTGTATCCTGTAAGTAAGCTCCTCGCCTCGTTTAAAAGCAGTGTTAGTCACCTTGCGGTACTCTGCAGTTTGGGCTGTTCCGGCAAGGGGAACCAAGGATAAATAAGAAAGAAAAATCAGAATGCGTTTCATGGTATATCGGCGTTTAGCATAGTCATTCAAAGCATGTGCCAAATTAAAGGCTGCAACCGTTTTCTGACTGGCTAAAATTAGTTAAAACTGCAGGTTGTGCACCGGCTCTTTGCAAATGGTCGGAATGCAGCGATCAGCGGAAAATCGCAGGAATTGTTAGTGTTGAGATTTTTCGAGCCAGGTTCCGGCTTTTAGCGACGATTCCGGGTTGGGCTGCTGTGGTTTATCAGTCTCAATATATTTTGCGCCGGTTCCTTGCGGACGGGTGATGCGGGCTGCGCTATCAGCACGTAAACTATCGGCTTTGTGAATAGAATCCCATTGCCGTTCGGAGTAGCGGAACATTTCAGGCGATAATCCGAAGTTTCCTTCGCTGCTGATCGTGGTCTTTTTTCCGCTATGCGAAAGCATGGAAATTCTTTTCGTTTGAGCCGGGGCATGCAAAACAAAAAATAATGCCGGGAAGATTAATAGAACAGTTTTTTTCATTTGGAGTAAGTTGGGTTTACTAAGCTACAAATTTCCCGCCAATTTGTATTCAGAGGGAAGGCATTTTCATAATCACGGGAAAATTCAGCGGGGGGCTAGCGGCAGGGGAAAGCGGCAGGGGCAGGGAAAAAGTGGTCTCGGCTGAGCCGAGCGCAGGAAAAAAGGTAGTCATTTCAAATTTTCATCTGATACAACTGATTTAATTTAGCTTTACAAAATGTTGGAGAATGCCCCGGTAAATTCATGGACTTTCATTTCAAAATTTTTTTTCAGATTCTGCTTTACGTTTGTCTTGCTCTTTATTTTTTCTTTTTCGTTCGACAATGCACGCTTTGATCCGGGAAGATATTTAAACCCGTTTTTTGAAAACCTTGCAGCGTGGACGGGAAAAACGTTTTTCAATTATGGTCGGAACGTTAACTATAAGCTGGAATCCGATTCTACAGGATTTTATCTTAATGCGTTGAACCTGCTGTTTATCTCTGGTTTCATTTCAATAGTTTGGGGCATTATCGATAAAAAACGATCGGATTATCAGCTGCTGGCCTATTGGTTTTTTGTGTTTATCCGCTATTACCTTGCCATGCAATTGCTGACTTATGGCTTTAATAAAATTTTCAAATGGCAGTTTTATTTGCCGGAACCGAATACACTTTTTACAACCATTGGCAGCACGCCGCGCGATTTCCTGTACTGGACCAGCATGGGAACTTCGCGAGCGTATGTTGTTTTTTCAGGAATAATAGAAATCATTCCCGCGCTGCTGTTGCTTTTCCGTCGTACGTATATCGCAGGAGCTGTTGTGGCGCTCATGGTGATGATAAATGTGCTGATGATCAATATCGGGTTTAATATTTCTGTCAAATTGTATTCGGGATTTTTATTGCTGCTGTGCATTATCCTGCTGATACCGGAATGCAAAAAGCTGTTTAAATTTTTCTTCGCGGGTCAACCTGTTGCTCTTAAAAAATGGCAACCGGTTTATTCCACAAAAACAAAATCAAGAATTTATTTGATCGTGAAGGGGCTTGTCGTGCTATTAATTATTTCCAAATCGTTTTTTATTTACCTGCAGACAAGAAACTTCAACGACGACAGTGCAGAGCGACCGTTTTTACATGGCGCTTATGATGTAACGCTGTTTGTAAAAAACGGTGATACACTTTTGCCATTAACAACCGACGAGGTGCGATGGAAAAGGGTTTTTATTCACCGTCGCGGCTATTGCATTATGCAAAACATGAATGATGAAATGACGAGCTACATGTCTTTCGTGAACATTCCTGAAAAGCAGCTTATGTTTCGTAACGAAGATGGGAACGGATTTTCTTCGCTCAATTATTCAGAAAAAAACGACAGCACACTTTTAATCAATGGAACCTTCTTTGGCGATAAGTTAAATCTCGAATTAAGAAAGATCGATCTTGAAAAGCTTCCGTTAATGCAGGATGATTTTCAGTGGGCGTGGGATGAATGATATTTACCATAACTGCGGACTTGAAGTCTGCAGTTATGGTAAAATATTACACCACAATATTTACAATCCGTTTCGGAACAACGATCACTTTCTTCGGTGTTTTTCCTTCGAGCCATTTTATCGCTTCTTCGCTGGATAAAATTTCTTTTTCCACTTCCGCAGGAGTAAGCTGAACGGAAGCAGTGAAATTGAAACGCACTTTTCCGTTGATCTGCACCGGGTATGCGAAGGAATTATCTGTCAGATATTTTTCGTCGATGGTTGGGAAACTTGCTTTGGTCACGCTTTCTTTATTGCCCAGCACTTCCCAAAGCTCCTCGGAAATATGCGGCGCGAATGGCGAAAGTGCGATGACTAATGGCTGCAGCACTTCACGTTTGTATGATTTCAATTCCATTAATTCGTTTACGCAGATCATGAACTGACTCACGCAGGTGTTGAACGAATAACGGTCAATATCGTCTTTGATCTTTTTCAATGTGCGGTGCACCACTTTCAATTCTGCTTCCGAAGCCGCATCATTTGAAACGCGGATAGTTCCGTTTTCATCAAAGAACAAACGCCAGAAACGTTTCAGGAAACCGAATACGCCGGTGATGCCGTTTGTGTTCCACGGCTTGTGCTGCTCGAGTGGACCGAGGAACATTTCGTAGAGGCGGAGTGTGTCGGCGCCGTATTGATCGCAAATTAAGTCCGGCGTTACGACGTTGTATTTTGATTTAGACATTTTTTCTACAATCGGAGTCACCTCTACTTTATCTCCGCTTAAATAAAAATCTATAAAAGCTGGGTATAATTTCTTTGTTGATTCTACACCTTTCTCTGTTATAAAATATTTTCCGTTTTCAAACTCGACAAATTCAACAGGATAATGATATTCATACACATTTGAATTTTTAGCCATTTCGTCATCAGGAGATAACATTAAATAATTTGGATATGGCTCTTGAGTGTCATCATCATTACCGTTAATAATAACGACTTTTGAAATCATACTCACCCCCTGAATCATCCCCTGATTAATCAACTTCTGCGCAGGTTCATCAATAGGAATATGTCCCATATCAAACAAAAACTTTGTCCAGAAGCGCACGTACAACAAATGTCCTGTTGCATGTTCTGCGCCGCCTAAATACAGATCGACGTTTTTCCAGTAATTGATTGCTTCTTTGGATGCAAATTCCTTTTCGTTATTTGGATCCATGTAACGCAGGAAATACCAGCTGCTTCCTGCCCATCCCGGCATAGTAGTGGTCTCCAGCGGGAGTGCCTCTGTTTCTGCCCCGCCTTCGGCTTGCCCCGGAGGGGCGGAAACAGAAACGATTTTTTCATCCAGGTATTTTTTGATGCGGGCTACAACTTCGGCTATGTTGTTGATCACTTCACTGTTGAAAAAACGGATTACATCAAAACCTAATTCATTCAGAACAAAAGTTCTTTGTTCGTCATAAGCTATTTGCTCAGGGTCATTATGATATTCTCCGTCAACTTCTATAACCACTTTTTTTCCAATACAAATAAAATCAGCAATAAAGACATCGATCGCGTGTTGTCTTCTGATTTTAAAACCGGTTTTCTTATTCCGCAATTCCTGCCATAGAATATTTTCAGCCTCCGTAGGAGTTTTGCGATTATCACGACAAAGATTTTTCAGCTTTTTCCAAAGCGCCTTATTCGAAGTCTGATAAGGATAAAGCATTTCAGAAACTATATTATCCTCATAAGAATCACTATCATCAAAGCCATAACCATGGCTCCCCTCTCCGGAGGAGAGGGGCCGGGGGTGAGGCGCATACACCCAGTTCTTCGCCCTCGCCAACGGCGGCTCACCACTTTCTGTCGGCAAAAATTTATCCACCTGCGGAAGTACTATCGGTAAATCTGACTCATCCACCGCACAAGGAATCCCGTCTTTATAATAAATCGGAATAGGCTCACCCCAATAACGCTGCCTTCCAAATGCAGCATCACGCAAACGATAATTTACTTTTCCTTTTCCGATTCCTGATTTTTCAATTGCTTCAATTGCTTTTTTAACGGCCTCTTTTACATCAAGACCGTTCAAAAAATCAGAATTGATGCATTTACCTTCTTTCGCGTCGTAGCTTTCTTGTAATTCCGCACCCTTGTTCTCGACTTCGCTCGAACCAGCGGGTGCTACAACTTGCTTTATCGGAAGATCAAAATGTTTTGCAAATGCATAATCGCGCGAATCGTGTGCGGGAACAGCCATTACTGCGCCTGTTCCGTAACCGGCAAGCACGTAATCACCGATCCAGACAGGAATATTTTCATTGGTGAATGGATGAATCACATAAGCGCCCGTAAATTGACCTGTGATTTTTTTCACATCCGCCATACGTTCACGCTCGCTTCTGCTTTTGGCAGCAGTAACGTAGGCATCCACTGCATTTTTATATTCTGCCGTAGTGATCTGCGAAACCAATTCATGCTCCGGCGCAAGTGTCACAAAAGTCACACCGAAAATTGTATCAGGCCTTGTAGTAAATACTTCAACTCCGAACTCAAAACTCAAGACTCCGAACTTAATTGAAGTCCCTTGTGAGCGGCCGATCCAATTCCGTTGCGCTTCTTTCATCGATTCAGTCCAGTCGAGCTTGTCAAGATCATTCAGCAACCGATCAGCGTAAGAAGTGATTCGCATGCTCCATTGCGGCATACGTTTACGCTCGACAGGATACCCGCCGCGTTCGGAAACGCCATCCTTCACTTCATCATTCGCCAAAACAGTTCCAAGCTGCGGACACCAATTCACCCACGCTTCATCGAGATAGGCCAAACGAAAATGCATCAGCACATCCGATTGTTCCTTTTCTGAAAAACCTTTCCATTGTTCCGCGGAAAAAGTTTGTACTTCTCCATCAGCGCAAGAAAAACGTTCGTCATTTCCGGAAAAACCTTCTTTTTCAAAAATGGAAATAAGCAAATCAATCGGTTCTGCTTTTTTAGTTTTGTTATTGTACCAGCTTTTGAAGATCTGCAGAAATATCCATTGTGTCCATTTGTAATAGTTCGGATCGCTGGTGCACACTTTACGTTCCCAATCGAAAGAGAATCCGATCTTGTTCATCTGGTCGATGTACCGAGCGATATTTTCTTTTGTTGTTTTTTCAGGATGCTGCCCGGTTTGAATTGCGTATTGCTCAGCCGGCAAACCAAAAGAATCAAAACCCATCGGGTGAAGCACGTTAAAACCTGCAAGACGTTTGTACCGCGCTACAATATCGGAAGCGATGAAACCGAGTGGATGCCCTACGTGCAGTCCCGCGCCCGAAGGATAAGGAAACATATCGAGCACATAATATGTAGGCTTGTCAATGTAATTTTCTGTGCGGTTGGTATGACGTTCTTTCCAGATCGCCTGCCACTTTTGCTCGATTTCTGTGAATTTGTATTCCATTTTTCGGGTAAGTGAGAAGGCGAAATTACGGAAAGAGTGCAATGGTTTTGCCACCAAGGCGCGAAGGCACAAAGAAAAAGCCTGAAAATCGTTTTTATCAAAAGCCTGATTATCAATAATCTGAAACTTGTAAATTAGCAGTTCTTTTGCCTTTTTTAATACTTTCTCCTCGGAGGATTTATGTATTTTCGCAGACAATTATGTCAGACGTTACCATTCGCCGCCGTTTTCGTACTTCTTCCGTGACCATTGTCGTGAGCATTTCGCTTGTGCTGGTGATGCTCGGATTGCTTGGTGTGCTGGTGCTGAAAGCGAGAGATGTGGCAACGTATGTGAAGGAAAACATCAAGATCACCGCTTTTCTTGACCAGGATGCCAAAGATGTGGATGTGCTCGCTTTGCAAAAATCTATTGACGCCGAACCATGGCGCCGCAGTACGGAATTTGTTTCTAAAGAAGTCGCTGCAAAAAAAACGCAGGAAGCTCTTGGGGAAGATTTTGTCCGCACACTTGGGTTCAATCCGCTGCAGCCTTCCATTGAAATTTATCTCCGGGCCGATTATGCAAATGCGGACAGCATCGCATGGATCGAACGTGAGCTCAGGGAAGATTCGCGGATAAAAGAAGTATTGTACCAGAAAGACATGGTAAGCGCGGTGAATGAACGAACAGGCGCTATCAGCCTTGTAATACTCGTTTTCAGTGGCGCGTTGCTGTTTATTGCAGTCGGATTAATTTTCAATACAATCCGGCTTTCCATTTATTCGCAACGTTTTCTCATTCGCACAATGGATCTCGTGGGCGCAACACAGTCGTTTATCCGCAGGCCATTTGTAACGAGAGGAATTATCAATGGAATCATCGGCGCTATCATTGCTATAATAATTACCACCGGGATCGTTCTCGCCGCAGATAATTATTTCCGTGATCTTCACCTGATCAAGCTTGCGGATGTGGAAACACTTGCTATTTTATGCGGTTTACAAATTCTGCTCGGGATAATAATCACCTGGTTCAGCACGGCGCTTGCGGTACGAAAATTCCTCCGCCAGGGCACTGATGCGCTTTACGCGAATTAAAATTTTTAAACAATAAATCATCATGGCTAAGAAAATTGAAATTAAAAAATCGGCTCCGCAGGCAGCTCCAACAACACGAAGAGAAACAGCTGCCCCGGCAAGCTTCGCGTTCGGCAAAGACAATTATATTTTTATGCTTGCAGGTGTTATCGTGCTCGTCATCGGTTACGTGCTGATGGTCGGCGGTGGCTCCGACACTCCGGAAACATTCAATCCTGCGATTTTCGATACTCAGCGTGTCACCATCGCACCGGTAACATTGCTGATCGGATTTGGCATTGTGCTTTTCGGCATTATGAAAAAACCAAAAACACAGGAATAAAAAATCGCCTCACCACATAAGCGCGGACTTAAAGTCCGCGCTTATGTGGTGAATGCACATCTCCTATGAATTTTTTCCAGGCAGTTTTATTAGCGATCATCGAAGGAATAACCGAATTCCTTCCGGTTTCTTCGACCGGGCATATGGTGCTTGCGACTTCGGGAATGGGAATTACAGCAGATGATTTTGTCAAAACATTTACAGTCGCGATCCAGCTTGGAGCTATCCTTGCGGTAATTGCTTTGTACTGGAAGAAGTTTATCAATTTTAAAGATTACAAATTTTATCTCAAGCTGCTTGTCGCCGTCATTCCTGCATTGATCCTCGGAATATTGCTGAATGATTTTATTGATGAGAAATTGGGCAACCCGCTTTTTATTGCCTGCTCTTTGTTTGGCGGCGGAATTTTGTTTTTGTTCATCGACAACATTTTTAAAACACATTCTATCCGCGAAGAGAAAAACATCAGCGTTCCGAAAGCATTTATTATTGGTTGCTGGCAATCGCTGGCGATTTTGCTTCCCGGTTTAAGCAGGAGCGGCGCTACCATCATCGGAGGAATGCAGCAAAAACTGACACGCAATCTTGCTGCAGAATTTTCTTTTTTCCTTGCCGTGCCCACGATGTTTGCCGCGACAGGTTACAAGCTTTATAAATTCTATGACGTGCATGGTGGATTTACCGGTGAACAAATCAAGCTGCTCGGCATTGGAAATCTTGTCGCGTTCATCGTTGCTATTTTCGCGATCAAAGGATTTATCGGCATTGTCAAAAAATACGGTTTTCGCATCTGGGGCTATTACAGGATTGTCCTCGGGCTTACAGTAATCCTGATTCATTATTTCGTTCATCCTATCACCGTATTTTGAGCCAGGAACAAGAACTTCCGCCTTCGGAATTTGTCACCGGAAAAGTTTTGCTTATCGACAAGCCCCTTACGTGGACTTCATTCGACGCAGTGAATAAGATCCGCTGGCAGCTTAAACAAAAGCTGAAGCAGAAATTAAAAGTGGGTCACGCAGGTACACTCGATCCGCTGGCAACAGGTTTGCTGATTATCTGCACCGGAAAATTTACCAAACGTATTGACGAATTCCAGGCGCAGGAAAAAGAATACACCGGAACATTTGTGATCGGTGCTTCTACTCCATCTTCCGATCTTGAGCATGAAGTGAATGAATATTTTCCGACGGAACACATCACGGATGAAATGATTCATTCAGCGACAAAAAATTTTATTGGAGAAATTGATCAGTCGCCGCCGCTTTTTTCCGCTATTAAAGTGGATGGAAAGCGTGCTTACAAAATGGCGCGTAAAGGTGATGAAACTATTTTGCCGACGCGAAAGGTGGAGATTCGAAAATTCGAAATCCGAGCGATACGCCGTGTGTTCTTCCCGACAAAAGAGTCGGGACTCGAACAAACGGCTGGGATTCTCGAACAAACGGTAGGGATGCCCGAACAAACAGCGGATATTATTAAGGTTGATTTCTGTGTTTCATGCAGCAAGGGAACTTACATTCGTTCGCTGGCGCGGGATTTTGGGAAGGCATTGGAGTCGGGAGCTTATCTAAGTGTGTTGAGAAGAACGAGGATTGGGGAATTTAAGATTGAAGATGCGGTGACGATTGAGGCGTTTGTGGCGTCGTTGGCGGAGTAATTTACGCGATTCTTTATCCTTTCGTGATTCCGATAATATTTAAAATAAGACTCGCAATCATTACAAGAGCGAGAATCACAAAGATCACAAACAAATAGATCATCATGCCGAGAAAATAAGAACCCATTTGAGCTCCCCAGCTTATAAAATTCACAGACCTAAACAAGCCATACAACGGAAGATAAAAAAAAGTAAAAACCCATATCCCGATTGAAAAGACGGTACTTATGCCGCTTGGGTTATAGCATTTCAGAATTGCGACGATAAAGGTAATCCAGACAGAAGCGAAAGAACAAAGCAGCAATGCAGTAGCTGCATGTTCGCCTTTGCTTACATCTTCTTCGGACTGTTGATCATAATGCATCTGCTCTTGCAGCAGTGGATTAACCTCAATTATTCTCCCACGAATTTTTTCTTTTCCCGACGGCCAACACGAATAAACAACAAGAGGTATCGCTGTTAAAACAAACATGTAAAGAAGGAGAAATAATACTTTTTTCATGGTATATTTTTCATTGCCTGTTATGAACCTGTTGTCGGTCAGCTTCCCTTTGTGAATTCGGCTTTTCCCCGCGACGGAAATAACAATTCAAAAGAAAAATCACGACACACGAAGGAATTCCGAAAAGCAGAAACAACATTCTTCCCATTCCACTTTCCGAAAATGCGCACTCACCTATTGGCTCCTGCTCCGGTAAAAAAAGTGGTGGCAGCATTTTGATGATAATGAAAATAAAAACCGGAAACAACAAAAGATCAAGCCAACTTATAACATTGAATCTCGCACAAAAGAAATAACAGGCAACCTGAAGAATACAAAAGCAGAATATGATAAGGAGCATCATCGGCTTGTTGCTTTAATTCAGTACTAAATTCTCCATTGAAGTTTTAATCATTTTGTCAGACTGAGTGTTTCGCGCTGAAATGTACCCGCGAAGCAGAAAAAATAATTGCGCGAAATGTATCGAAGGCTGGCTAAATGATTAAAACTTCAACATCACCTGGAACACAAAATTCCTCGGCGCCTGCACATCAGCAGGACGTGAAGTGTATTCCCGGTTCAACGCGTTATTCACGATCAAAGAAACTTTTGCGCGGTCTGTGACCTGGTACATCAATCGCGTATCAAAAACAAGATCGCCGGACTGGAAACGATCGCGGTATGCTTTGATTCCCGGAAGCGCCTGCTCGAAAAACTTGTCGATGTTTTCCATTCGTGTGTTGCAGCGCATGCTAACGCCGAGAGAGAATTTTTTGTAGCCGGCTTCGCAGTCGAATTTTCCGATGTGGCGGTAACGATATTTCAGGATATTTTCAGTCGATGTCTGGTACAACGTGTCACGTGCAGGATTCCAACGCAACGATTGCGGATCCATGTACGTATATCCGGCGAGCAATGAAATATCAACCTTTCCGATTTTCCCTTGTCCCATGATGGAAAAATCCAACCCGCGGATACGTGTGCTGCCGATGTTGATTGATTTGAATCCCAATCCAAAGAACGGATCGTTGACAGGATGTCCATAAGCGCCGAAGGTAAATTCCATCATATTGGAATATTGCATCCAGAAGATGGAAAGATCAGCATAACCTTTCCAGCCCTTACCTATTCGTATGCCATGCTTCACTCCGATCTCTGCTGATTGTCCAGACTCAGGAAGCAAATCAAGGTTCGGATAAATTTCAAGTCCTGCAGCAGAAGTGCGGATATATTTTTCAGCAATAGCCGGAAAACGATAACCTTGTCCGTAAGAAATTCTGAAATAAGTTGCTTCACCTGCCTGGTAAGTAATTCCCGCACGCATTACTGGACGGAAAGGAAGTGTAGCAATTGTATCGCCGCCTTTGAACTTCATCGCGAAATCAGATTGCAGCGAATCAACTTTATAATATTCGCCGCGCAAACCAACTGTGATAAATAATCGTTCGAAGAATTTTTTATCCACCTGCACATACGCGGCCAAATTGACTGAATGATGATCGGAATATAAAAGTGAATTCACATTCGTATAATTTGCCACCAACCCTGAAGTCAGCGTTACTTTATTTTTAAAACGGAACTGGTATTGATATTCTGAATAGTAAAAATCTGCTTTCGATCCTTGCTTTGTATCATTGTTATTATCTGTTCTGAAATAACGTGTCTTCAACGAATGACGATGACCTTTCGGGCCGTAATACGTAATGAACGGATCAATATTCATCCGGTAATTTTTATAATTCTGTATGGCGCTGTCCGAAGGAATGTAAGCGTTCATATCATCGTACCACAGAATAAATAAACCGCCTGTGGTGCGCATCATATTTACATTTACACCTGCAGTAAGGCCGGAAATTTTTTTGAAACGATAGCGCGTATTCACATTCAAACGCATACGCTGCTCTGTTTCGAGATACCGATAACCATCGTCATTAAACAAATGCCCGCCAACGACAAGATCCCAATTCCCGATCTGTCGTGCATGTCCAAAATTAAGTCCGGTGAACGTCGGATTATTGCGCCACCACGTTAATTCCGCGCGACGGGGCTCATCATAAAATCCGGTGAACATCGTTAATGTTGTTACAGGCTTAATTGTTGGATACGCTGTGCGGAAATGAATAACGCCATTGAGCGCCGAAGAACCAAACAAAGTGGAAGACGCGCCTTTCATCACCTCTACCTGCGAAACATTTTCAACTGGCAGGTAATTCCATTTCACATCATTCGCATCGCCCGAAAGCATCGGCATATCATCCACCACCATCAGCACACGTGAGCCCGCACCAAAACTATAGCCACTTCCTCCGCGGATGTTCGCCTGTCCGTCCGTCATGGTTACACCCGGTACCTGGTCCATGATGGTTTCCATATTGGCCGTACATTTATTTTCAATCAGCTTCGGTCGCAGCACTTCCATTGATACCGGAACTTCACCGATGTTCTGCTCATATTTCCCGGCAGAAACAACAACGATATCCAGCTGCTTTGATTCATTTACCATTTTCAAATCGAAGCGCGTTGTTTTTCCTTCTTCCGTATTAATCACCATCGTATCCGAACGATAGCCGGAATAATTGAATGTCAACCTGACCGTACCGGGCTGCACTGTAAGATTGAATCCGCCCGTCATATCTGTCACCGCACCACCGCCCGGGTAACGCACCACCACGCCCACCAATGCTTCGCCGCTTGCACTGTCATGCACAGAGCCGTTTACAAACGCTTGCTGAGCGGATAAGGAATGCATTGTGAAGAAAAAAACGAAGAGTATTGCACACAAAAACTTGTTTGATGACATACTTTTATATTTTTGCAAAGAATATTAAGGACACGTCAGGAAAATATCGGTATTAAATTTTTATCAGGGGTTTAATTGTTTAGCAATATAATAAGAAGGATTGTAGGTGCAATATGTGTTTCGACGAAAGAATTTACCAGGTGGCTTTATGTATGCTTCCGGGCATCGGGCCGGTTTCAGCCAAAAGATTAGTTTCCCATTGCGGAACTGCAGGAGAAGTTTTCCGGCAGAAGAAAAGTCATTTGTTAAAAATCCCGCATATCGGCGAAGCTACTGCCAATGCTTTGCGGAATAAAGAAGTGATGCTCCGCGCGGAACAGGAATTGAAATTCGCGGAGAAAAAGGATATCCGCATTCTTTTTTATCTCGATGCGGATTATCCTGCACGACTGAAACAATGTTATGACAGTCCGGCTGTTTTATTCTTTCGTGGCAACAGCTCCCTCGATCAGAAGCGGATCGTGAGCATTGTCGGTACGAGAAAGATTACGCCTTACGGAGAAGCGCTTACTGAAAAGCTGCTGCAGGATTTTGCAGATAAAAATATTCTTATCGTAAGCGGTCTTGCTTATGGCGTAGACATTACCGCCCATCGTGCCGCGCTGAATTCCGGCCTGGAAACTGTAGGAGTGCTCGCACATGGACTTGACCTCGTGTATCCATCAGCGCACACTTCTACCGCAAAAAAAATGATGGAGCAAGGTGGATTACTAACCGACTTTCCCAGCGGAACAACTCCTGACAAAGAAAATTTCCCGATGCGCAACAGGATCGTAGCCGGAATGTGCGACGCGACGATTGTAATTGAATCGGGTGAGAGCGGTGGCTCCATGATCACTGCGGAATTCGCGATTAATTACAACCGGGATGTTTTTGCTTTTCCGGGAAGAGTTGGCGATGCTGCATCTGCGGGTTGCCTGAAGCTCATTAAAACAAATAAAGCAGCGTTGGTGGAATCAGGCGATGATATTCTGAAAGCAATGGGCTGGGATGAAGCAAGCAGTAAAGGGAAAAAAGCGCAGCAGAAAGAATTACTGATAGCGGTGACCCCGGAGGAAGAAAAAATTGTTTCGTCGCTGCGTGACCAGGGGAATGTGTATATCGATGAGATCTGTTCGTCGAGCGGATTTGGAATGGGGAAGGTTTCTTCGATTCTGCTTATGCTGGAATTTTCGGGCGTGGTGAAATCGTTGCCGGGAAAATTTTATCGGCTGCAGTAAATCCGCTTTGGGACAAAATCAAGCTGCCGCTGATTACGGAGTACAGGGAATATTCTATATTATACCTGCCCACTGACTACTGCCTACTGCCCACTGACTACTGCCCCTGTTCCTGTTCTTGTTCTTTACTATAAATTCCATCAAAGCTGCAGCTGCTTCCATGATCATCACTGCACGCTGACGATTCCTCTATATTCACAAAGCCGGTGCTGTATTTGATCGTCAGCTTGCAGCCGCTGGTGGTGCGCAGTTGAATTTTATTATCACTGAGAACAGACGCAGTTCCGGTTAATTCGCCGCTGCATCCAAAAGAAGGATCGAGCTTAAGCGTGACGATCAGATCGCTTTCGCTGGATCCGGTGACGGTTAAAATTCCTCCACTGTAATTATTAAATTTTCCGGAATAAGTTGACGTACCGTAATCAACCACAGGAGCAGGAGGTTCAACCGATTTCATGATTGAATCTATCATCCGCTGAGCATCCTGTTCCGCTGCCTGGTAACCCGATTTATTGAGTTCAAGCATCGTTTCCTCCATAACTTTCTGCTCTTGCTGCTTCATGACGTAGATGGAAATTCCTGAGCCTGCTATAATCAGAACTACCACACCCATGATGATTCCGAAAGCTGTTCCGTTTGATTTTTTTCCGGTTACATTCCCTGACAAATTATCTCCTGCGAAATTATTTGTAGAGCGCTGAGCGGGATTGGAATAGTTTTGAGGAGTGGTGAATGTTGAAGCGTTGGAGCTGAATAATGCTCTTAATTCTGACACATCGCCGGCATCTTTCCAGTTACCAAGTCCGTCATACCAGACTGGAGTAGTTTTCTGGATGCGCATTGAACGCAGATCTTCGAATGAATAAGGACCAACATTTGAACCGTTGATATGAATAAAGTACTTTTTCATGTTATTTTATCATTGAGTAAACATGGCAATTTAAGAATGTTTTCGTTCGCCCTGATTAATTCCTGGTAAACAGATTTCCGTTAAATGTTATTTTCCATTATCAAGCCTGATCCTACCGGGTAATTCCACAGCCCTGGCAGTTTTATGTTTTTTCAGAAATGCTTTTAGGATGGAATTGCAAATGATATACGATGCACTACGCATGCACTTTTATTTTTGCAGCCACTTGTTTCGCTTTTTCTACTAATGCTTTTATATCGCTTCCGGGTTCATTCCACGCAAGCGCAACAGCCATTCGCCGGTACGGACGGGTAAATGGTTTGCCGAAAATTTTTACATCCACATTCTTTTCATTCATGGCTTCTGCTAATCCTGAAATTTCAGGATCACCATCTTTTGACGCGAGCACGACGGCGCTTGCTCCTGCTTTCTGCAGACTGATATCAGGAATTGGCAATCCGAGGACAGCGCGCAGGTGTAATTCAAATTCATTCAGCGGTAATGTATTTGCAAGCGTCACCATTCCTGTATCATGCGGCCGTGGTGAAAGTTCAGAAAAATATACGCCGTCATCTGCAAGAAAAAATTCAACGCCCCAAAGTCCGCTTCCTGTTAACGCACGCGTTACTTTATCTGCCATTTCCTGCGCTTCTTTAATGTGCGCTTCACTCATCGGATGCGGCATCCAGCTTTCCTGGTAATCGCCACGCTCTTGCCTGTGACCAATTGGCGGACAAAATAAGGTCTGCCCGTTTTTCTGTGTGATCGTAAGCAAGGTAATTTCCGAATCGAATTTTACAAATGCTTCAACGATTACTTCGACCAGATCGCCTCGTGAACCGGACAGCGCGTAGTTCCATGATTTTTCGATGTCGTCAGCAGATTTGATCGTGCTTTGTCCTTTGCCGGAAGAGGACATCAACGGTTTTACAACGCAGGGAATGCCGATCTTTTCTACTGCTGCTTTGAATTCTTCCAGAGTGGTAGCGTAAGAATAAGCGGCAGTGCGCAATCCTAATTCTTTAGCTGCAAGATCGCGTATCGCTTTCCTGTTCATCGTAAAATTTGCAGCACGTGCGCTTGGCACTACTTGAATACCTTGTTTCTCGTAATCGTAAAATCGTTCAGTGCGGATGGCTTCGATCTCGGAAACGATTAAATCCGGTTTATGTTTCGCGACAATTGCATCCAAAGCAGCGCCGTCAAGCATGTTGATCACTTCACGTTCATCTGCTACTTGTTGTGCGGGAGCATTATCATAAGAATCGACAGCGATTACATACTGGCCGAGGCGTTTTGCAGCAATGGTAAATTCTTTTCCGAGCTCACCGGATCCGAGTAACATTATTTTCATTTTGAAAGTAATTTCAATTGCTATTATTACAACTTAGCCCGAAACTACAAAATACAGATGGGCTTAAAAGTCTTTGCTTCAAAAACGTTGCTGTTACCCTGGATTGGAATATCGCTAACCGAAAAAACATGAATGATATCTCCACTTACAGTTTTATAAGTTTATAGGAAACTGCTTTTTCCGGATCCATAATTCTCAGAAAATAAACCCCTGCACTTGAATCAGAGAGATTGATTTCGGTAATTTCTTTGCGATTCAAAATACCAGATAAAACCAATCTTCCGTTTACATTCACAACCTCATAAGTGAGTTGCTTGTCTGACCTGTTATTTAATTGATAGATACCGGAAGAGGGATTAGGATAAATATCCAGTGTTGACTGCTGATCATTTTCATTGCCGCCGATACAAATTACAACAGTGATACTATCAACCACTGAAGAACATGATCCCAGTACATAAGTGATCGGATATACACCAGCTCCGGGAGTAGCCATTGGATTAAAAATTCCACCACTTACTCCCGGACCCGAATATATACCTCCGGTAGGTGAACCTCCCGCAAGAATAAATGTCTGTGGCGTATAACAAACTATCGTATCAACAAGAGAAAGCGAGGCGGGGTTTGAAGGAAAAAGAAAAATAGTATCAGTCATTATCGAAATACAACCATTACTATTTGTATAAGCATAATCAATATAAACCGGTCCCGGAGTGAGATTATACGGATCGAAAGTATTTCCATTAATTACTCCCATTCCGCTAAAAGATCCGCCTGCAGGAGAAAAACCTGAAAGTAATTGTTGCGGATCATTTACACAGGAGGTGGAGGGAATAATATTCCCTGTAACGGGAAGCGTCGGAGATACCAATGTTGTGGTTTGCGCCGTACTTGAACATCCAAGAATATTTGTACACGTAACTGTAAGTGTTGTCGGACCAGTAAGCGGAAACACCTGCACAGCGCCACTTAAATTTCCGGGCTGCCACAAATATGTATTAGTACCGGGAGCAAAAGCATTAAAATTTACAAACCCACCCAAACAAGCTTGTGACGGGCTGCTTGCTGTTAAAGCGGGGGCTGAAAGTATGGTCAGATTAACGTTCAGAGAGCTGGGAAATGTACAGCCAGTTGTATTTGTTCCTGTAACAGTGTAAATAGTTGTCGGTCCGGATGGAACTGTAATAGATGGTCCTGTCAGATTACCGGGTTGCCAGCTATAGCTGCTTGCACCGGAAGCCGTAATTGTAACCGTACTGCCGGCACATACCTGTACGTTAGACGGAACACTTAAGGTAGTAGGATTGACCGCGTCAACATACACAAAGACGGTTGCAGTATCCGGGCAATAACCATAGGAGGTACCAATAACAGTATAGGTGGTCGAAGCCGATGGACTTACTGTTAGCGTATTATTACTGAGTGCGCCTGGATACCAGGTATAGTTGTATGAAAGAGGTGCTCCTGTTGCAGAAACAATCGTATTAGATCCACTACAAATAGAATCCTGACTTACAAAGGCGCTAATGGAAGGAGTTGCATAAGCTTGTACAATAACACCACCGGAAGATAGCGAACATGCGCCCGCTGCATTGTTTGCGACAACAGTATAAGTTGTGGTAGCCGTCGGATTTATATTGTAGGAATTACCGGTCGTTGTGACATTGACAGGAAGCCAGGTATATGAAGATGCTATTGCAGAATTATTAGCAGTAAGCGTCACAGGTGAAGCATCGCAGGTATAAAATGAAGAAGCTGTTAGTTGCGGAGGCTGCATCACTGTCAATGTCTGATTCAATACATAAGTACAACCATATAATGAGGTAGCTGTTAATGTATATGTTGTGGTTGCCGACGGATTAATAGTGATCGTAGGTCCGCTGAGGTTACCCGGCTGCCAGGAATAGCTGTTTGCTCCGGATGCCGAAATCGTAGCAGTTCCCCCCAGGCAAATCGAGGTGCTTCCTGAAAAAACAACCGAGGAAGCTACCATTACTATGAGTGTATGCGATAGTGTGTCATTTCCGGTAGCATATGTTCCAACTAATTTTATCTGGTATGTCCCGGCGGCTAGCGACCCGACATAATCCTGGGTAGTTGCAACAGGCAAATTATTTGCAAACCATTGATAAGATGAATAACCTACAGATCCATTATAAGCTGTAAATGACTGACCGGAGCAAATAGTATCGTTAATAAAAGAAAATGCAAGTGAATGGGCTCCAGTAAGGACAGTTTTTCGAACCACACATCTTTGCGCAGTAAAATTATCAGCAGTGGCGAAATATCCTTTGATATTTTGTCGTTTCGGAAAACTCAAATCAAAAACATTATTGGGTGTCACTGATCCCATATCCGCCCAACATGCACCGGCAGAAAAAGTTTTGTAGATATGGCTTCCCCCTCCAACATATATAGTATCATGATTAATGATTTCAATCGATTGTGCGTTTGGTAAATCATAAGTCGTCCAGCTTCCTCCGCCATCTGAGGTTTGAAATGCATAATTGGTTCCCATAATAAAACCATAATTACTATTAAGAAATTCAACTTCATTCATGGTAGTCCCTGCGGGCGCAGAAAATGGAACTGTTGACCAGGTTACTCCTGCATCTACAGATTTATAAACCCGTGTTCCGGTTGAAGGAGAAAGCGCATTTCCGATACAATATAATGTATCTCCCAACCCATAAATAGAAGTCAATCGCTCGTTTAATCCAGAATGGCATCCCGTCCATGTAACTCCTCCATTCACAGTTTTTCCAATGCGTGCATTGGAAGTAAAATCATTTATAAGAACATAACCGGTTGATGAGCTGGTAAAAAAAACATCTTCGAGACTATATCCAGTAGGAAATGAAATCCCAGGCATAATATTAACTGTCCAGGTTACTCCGGCATCTGCTGTTTGACGTAAAGTGTTACCTGTCGCTATCCAGCCATTATTATAATCAGGAAAATTAATACACCCCCGAGTGACACCCATCCCGGTTAATAAGGAATTTGTCCAGGTTGCACCACCATTTACTGTCTTATGAACTCCGCCTGACTGCATAGTAAATCCGTGATTTGCATCAATAAAGTAAACAGCAGTTGCATAAGAGCCAGGATAAATAGGCATTGTATCCGGATACCAGGTTTGTGCAGTAACGGTTGGTAAAACTGTAACTAACACTTGATCTGTTGCAGTACACAACGCATTCGTTAATGTAACAGTATAATTTGTAGTTGAACCCGGCGAAGCTAACGGATTTGAAATGCCGGGGTTATTCAATCCGAGCGCAGGTAACCAACTAAAAGTTCCTGTTCCTGTAGCTGTAAGTTGTACCGGGGAACCACAGAAAGTCTGGTCAGCGTTTGCAGTAGTAGAAATTGGCGATTGTACCGGAACAGTAACTACACGTGAAACGGTATCAGAACAACACGCATTCGAAATAATTAACGTGATTGTTGTGGTCGTGGTAACAGTATATGTATTTGAAATATTATAGTTGCTGCTGTACGGCGTACTATTAAATAGCCATTGATAAGTAAAACCAGCACCTGATCCATTTGTAGCATTCAAGACTGTGCTTCCACACGACTGTACAACAGAAGTAGTGAATCCGGCGACAGGATGCCCGGGAGAAGAGCCTCCTCCATTTGTAGTGCGATAAACCACGCCCGATGCACCAACTGCAAATCCATTACCCGGATTAAGGAAATGTATTGACCTGAATGTTGTTCCAAATGGAAAAGCGGTATATGTCCAGATTTGGCCGCCGTCAACCGTTTTGAATATTAAATTGCCGGCAACAGCATAACCCGTATCCTGCGCAGTAAACCAAACTTCGTTGAACAATCCCGTCACAAGGTTGGAAACAGGCAATAGATTCCACGTTGCACCGGCATCAGTACTTTTCAGCATTACACCATTACTGCCTGATGCATAACCAACTGTTGGAGTCGGAAAATGAATGCTCCGTAAAAACCAGCTGGTAGTTTGTGCAGTCCATGTAACACCACCATCTGTAGTTCGCAAAATCCTGTTATCCCCTACAGCAACGCCGGTTGTAGCATTTACAAAATCGATTCCGTATAACTCTGCGGTAGTCGGAGTAGCCTGTAATGTCCAGCTCAAACCACCGTTAATGGTCTTAAGAATCCTTCCGTGAGTTCCTGCGGCATAACCAACAAGGCCGCTTACAAAGTCAATATCCCAGAATAGTTTAGGAGAACTGCCATTATTATTGATATAACTATTAAACCAGTCTGCAGTGTTAGTCAGAGAACGGATCATTACCTGGTTATTACCTAAGTACATCTGGCCAGCGGCAACAACATCCTGGCTGTTTAAAGGGTAGAGATCATAAACATGAGATCCACTGATGCTATTGCCAAATGTATCAATCAGTGGTTGTTGCAACCAAGTAGCGCCTCCATCTGATGATATAACTGTTGTTCCGGCACCGCCAATAATAATTTGTTGGGCCGATGTGTAATCAACACAGCTGAGATTGGAAGTTGTACCAACAGAAACAGGAGTCCATTGCGCTTTGGCCACGAAAGACAACAAAAAAAACAGGCTGACAAAGAATTTTGTAAGAGTTCGCATAATAGTTCGTTAAGGAAGTTCAAAAATAGGTGAAAGAAATTTCAAAAAATGCATTTCTTTAATTTCAATACAGATTATCTTCCATATGCATTCACAATCTATTTCTTGAAATTCTGTCTTCCAATACTATCAATCGCAGCTCTCAAGAGAGGGTTTCCGTTTCCCGATCCTGCATACACTTCATAAAAAATACTATCACTGATTCCGCCTTTCCTTGGCGAAGCATCAATTCCTAATTGTTGTGCAAGATAAATTGATCCTTCACCGATCTTATCTTTTGAACCCACATCGGCACAAATCGCGAAAGAAAATTTTCCATTGCGGAGATTTTTTACAAATGCAATATCGCCCATCATAATTTTTGCAAGCACTATTTTATTGTTCGGCAAAACGATGTAGGGAATGGAATCAGAATTCACATATCGTGCGGGATCAATAATCTTTTTCGAAGCATCCTGTAATGAAGTGCAGGAAACATAAAATCCCGGAGCAGGATCATCTTTTCCCTGGACAACCGCTTCGCCGTTTTTATCCGTCACAATTCCCCACCAATTTCCTTTGTGACCGGCGTTGGCAAGATTGTCGGAACCGGAATCAGCAACAGGATGATAAGCCCGCGGCGATCCGTCGGCATCGATGTTCATTCCGGAAGTAAAAAAGACTGCATTGGCAATCGTGTCTTCGTAAACGTTGATCTTATTGATGGTCACAAGCACTTTATCCTTCGAGACTACCAGCATCTTCCAGCCGGAAAAGAGGAGGAAAATCAAAATTAATGCGGGATAAAATTTTCGGTGCTTCATGCAGTAACAAACGCTCGTTTTGTATTGCTTATTACGAATGTAATTCAAAAACAGTCATTCTGTTTATGCGTTTAAAAAAAGAGGCTGCCCCATTGGACAGCCTCATATAGACATTGCTTTTATTTTCCTTATTTATTGATCACCCGTATATTCCCGGTTTTTCCATTTGCATTCAAACGAATGAGGTAGATCCCCGGAGCTTCGGGCAATTCAATTTGCGTGCTTAAGCTTACTGCTTGTTTCGTGCACATCAGCTGGCCCGTTGCATTGAATATTTCAAAATACGCATTCACAAAGTAGTATTCCAGCTGAACTGTCACAAAACCATTTGCCGGATTAGGAAATACAGTGAACAATGAAGATTCATTCGTCTTTATCCCGGTCAGAATGTTTGTACAAATACTGGTATCACTACAAGCGCCGACAGAAATAATCACCGCATAATTTCCACCGATCACAGGCGCGAACAATTGGTTTGTTTCACCGGCAATCGGCGTGTTATTATTTGTACAATCGATCCACTGGTAACTTGCACCAACCAGGTTTGCTGAAATAGTATTGCCGTTGGCAGTTGTTGTTATGTCAATTGCAATTGGTTCGGTTAACAATACTGTTTGCGAAACGGAACAAGCATTTGCATCTGTTACAACACAAGTATATGTGCCCGCTGTAAGTCCTGATGCACTTGCAGCATTACCACCGGAAGGTGTCCATGCATAAGTATTTGGTCCTGTTCCGCCGGTTACCGCTATTGTTGCACCGCCATCATTGCTACCATTACACAGAGGTTCCGTTTGCGATGAAACAGTTGCCGCAAGTACTGCAGGTTCTACTATTGTAATGCTTTCCGTTGTCGTGCATCCGTTCTGATCGGTGATGGTGCACGTGTAGATTGTTGCGGTAAGCCCGGATGCGGCAGCGGCTGTTCCGCCTGTTGGAGCCCAAGCGTAAGTCAACGTTCCTGTTCCACCTGAAGCGATCACGTTTGCTGTTCCGTCACTAGCGCCATTGCAGGAAATATTTGCTGATGATACGGATGAGGCGATCGCAGCGGCTTCTGTAATGGAAACTGTTTGTGTTTGTGTGCAGCTGTTTGCATCTGTAATTGTGCAGGTAAATGTTCCTGCCGTGAATCCTGACGCAGCGGATGCATTTCCACCGGATGGCATCCACGCATAAGTTAATGTTCCTGTTCCGCCGCTTGCAGCTATTGTTGCTGCACCATCATTATTTCCATTGCATAAAATATTCGTTTGAGAGGTGACAGACGAAATAATTGCAGTTGGTTGAGTGAGCGTGAGCGTTTGCGTGATGGTGCATGTATTTACATCTGTGACCGTACACGTATATGCTCCTGCTGCTAATCCTGTTGCTGTTGCAGCTGTTCCTCCACTTGGCGCCCATGCATACGTGTAAGAAGGAGTTCCGCCGCTCGCCAGGATCGTTGCCGTTCCGTTTGATCCGCCGTTGCATGAAATATTTGTTTGCGATGAAACAGAAGATGTAATTGCAGTCGGTTTTGTCAGGCTTACTGTTTGTGTTTGTGTGCAGCCATTCGCATCTGTAATTGTGCAAGTGTACGTGCCTGCAGTTCGTCCGGTAGTTGTTGCCGCATTGCCACCGCTTGGGGTCCATGCGTAGGTGTATGACGGAACTCCGCCACTTGCAAGAATAGTTGCTGCGCCGTTTGATCCGCCGTTGCATGAAATATTTGTTTGCGATGAAACAGAAGATGTAATTGCAGTCGGTTGTGTTAACGTTACTGTTTGTGTTCGTGTGCAGCCATTCGCATCTGTAATTGTGCAAGTGTACGTTCCGGCAGTTCGTCCGGTAGTTATTGCCGCATTGCCACCACTTGGGGTCCATGCATACGTGTAAGAAGGAGTTCCGCCGCTCGCCAGGATCGTTGCCGTTCCGTTTGATCCGCCGTTGCATGAAATATTTGTTTGCGATGAAACGGAAGA